>NZ_KV786431.1:0-19331 GCF_001806915.1 Granulicatella sp. HMSC30F09
CGTTCGCTTCACAGTGATATTAATTTATCATATTCAGATTTGGTTTGCAACTAAAATGGACATGAATTTTTTAATATATTTTTATTAGAAAAGAAAACAGAGTCTAACTATTAAAAACGTAGACTCTGTCTCTATGATAACCTCTTACTGAACAACACCGGTATCAATCGTTACTCCATCTTTTTTAATGATGTATTTACCACTATTCACTTGATTATTAAAGGTGAAATCAATACTAATTGTTGTTGTTTCCGTTATTTTGAACGATCGATAAGCCGTATTTATATTATTATTAGCATCCTGAATAAATACTTCGACCGTATTCGGTTGTTTCTCTTGAGTTGAAGTATGGTTTCCATTTCCATTATTCGCTTGTTTCTTTTCTTCATAAGGAATCGTAAACTTACGACTAACGACTCTTTCCCCTTTCCCTTTTGAAATAACAACCGTTAATGTATCTCCTTGTTTTAAAGTGGCCCCTTCTGCTGGAGACTGTTTAATAACTGTATCTTCTGTCTCATTACTATTTTCTTCAGTAATTTGAAGTTTTAGTCCATTCTGTTTAGCGTATTCTTGAACTCCTGAACGAGTGTAGCCTTTTAAGTTGACTAAGGTCACTGGTTCTTTGCCTTTCGAAACTGTCAAAATCATCTTTGTTTCCTTCGCAACAACCTTTTGATCCTTTGCGATACTTTGTTCTGTAACTTTACCAGCTTCGACTGTATCAGAATAGATTTCTTTCTTCTCTACAGCAATCCCTAATTTTTGAAGTTCATCTTTTGCTTTATCGAATGTATTACCAACGTAGTTTCCTATCGTCACCGTATCTTTCCCGGCACTAACTTTTAAAACTACTTTTGATTTTTCTCTAACTTTACTTCCGGCTTTAGGATTAGTTTCGACCACTTTTCCTTCTTCCACTGTATCTGATTTAACTTTTTGAACATCAGAAATTTCCAGATTCAAATCTGCTAATTTTACTTTTGCTTCAGCTTCTGTGTACTTACTCAAATCAGGAATAGTAACTTCTTTTGGCGCAGATTGAATATAAGCAAAAATGGCAGCTGCCCCAATAAGGGTTATAAGAAGTAGTAAAATCCAAGGCCATTTTTTTCTTTTTTTCTTCGGCTCTTGAGTAATAGGCTTCTTTTCTTCATCAAATTGAATTTCAGGAACTTCTTTACTCGAAGTTGGGATTTTTCGAGGTATGGCTCCTGTAGCAATTGGTTGTAAAACTTTTGTTTCCTGATTCAATGTAGTGGGTTTAAACATCGGTTCATTAAGCCTTTCAGGATTTAAACACGTTTGTAAATCCTCCAGCATCTCTTCACAACTATTATAACGGTCCAAAGGTTCTTTTGCAGTTGCTTTAAGAACGACATTTTCTAAGCTTTGAGGAACTGTTGGTAACATTAATGAAATTCGCGGAAGTGGTTCTTGAAAATGCTTTAGAGCAATTGATACAGCAGACTCCCCTTCAAAAGGAACCTCACCAACTAACAATTCATACAGAACAATTCCAAGAGCATATATATCACTTCGAATCGTAGCCATTCCGCCTCTAGCTTGTTCCGGAGATAAATAATGAACAGATCCTAATAACGTATTTGTTTGAGTAAGCGAAGTCTCCGATAATGCAATCGCAATCCCAAAATCCGTAATTTTAACATCACCATGTTTATCAATCAAAATATTTTGAGGTTTAATGTCGCGATGAATAATTCTATTTTGATGAGCCACCTCTATAGCAGAAACAATTTGTGTCATAATACGTACTGCTTCTCGTGGCGGTAGAGGCCCTCTTTCTCGAATATATTCTTTCAAATCGGTTCCTTCGACGTATTCCATCACAATATAATGGGTTCCATTTTCTTCTCCTACATCATAGACTCCTACAATATTAGGATGAACTAATTGAGTTGCTGATTGTGCCTCTCTTTGAAAACGTCTCATTGCTGCTTCATTTGAGTGAAAATCAAATCTAAGTACTTTCACAGCAACAGGTCGCTCTAAAATTAAATCTCTTGCCAAGTAAACTGTGGCCATACCACCAGTTCCCACATGAGACTGAATCTTATATCGACCTCCGATTGTCTTCCCCGATTCAAACATTATGCTACCTCCTCTCTCACCAAATATTTGGCAATCGCCACGGTAATATTATCCCGTCCACCTGCTTCGTTAGCAGCTAAGACCGCTTTTTGAGCTTGTGTATTTACATCAGAATAATTACCTAATATTTCTTTTATATATTGATCTTCTAACATGTTAGACAATCCGTCTGAACAAAGTAAAATCGTATCCTCATTTTTTAAAGTCACACGTACAAAATCTATTTGGACATTCAAAGTAATTCCCAAAGACTGAGTAACAATATTTCTTTGAGGATGTCTTTTTGCTTCCTCTTCAGTAATCTCTCCAGATTTCACTAATTCTTGTACGAGTGTATGATCTTCCGTTAATTGCTTAATTTGAAAATTGCGATATAAATAAGCTCGACTGTCTCCAACATTTGCTACTAATAATTCAGAATCAATGATTACTGCTGCAACAATTGTCGTCCCCATCCCATCCAATTCACGATATTGGTTTGCTTTCTGAAAGACACGATCATTTTCAGCCTGAATATTTTTAACCAGCCATTGGTAGGCCGCTTCTGTATCCGTAATACTTTCTTCTTCCCAACGTTTTCCCAAATGAGATAATGCCATAGCACTAGCTACATCCCCGGCATTATGGCCGCCAATCCCATCGCAAACAACGATAAGTGGCACATTTTGAGTATTCAAAAAATATCCGGCAGCATCTTCGTTTAACGTACGTCTTTGCCCAACGTCACTCTTGATGGCTATCTCCATATTTTCCCTCCTGTTGCGAATCTATTTTCTTACCATTCTTGCAATGAAAAAACCATCTGTGTGATATTCATGCGGCAATATGGTAAGCATCGGATTTTCATTAGAACACCCAAACTCTTCTATTGGTTGTAATTCAAAATCCGGATGATTGGCTAAAAACTTAAGAACGACTTCCTCATTCTCTCTTTTATTAATCGTGCAAGTTGAATAAATCAATTTTCCACCGTTCTTTACCATTGTAGCAACTGATGATAAAATTTCCAACTGTATTATTTGTAATTTTGTTAAATCTTCACTATTTTTTGTGTATTTTATATCTGGTTTCCGGCGCATGAGGCCTAAACCAGAACATGGGGCATCTACAAATACTGCATCAAAACTTTCTTTTTCAAAAAGTTCTCCTACTTTTCTAGCATCGAGTGCATGAGTATGAATTCTGTCTTCTACCCCAAGGCGTTTTGCGTTTTGATGAATTTTGCGTAATTTATTCTCATGCAAATCCAACGCCTCAACAAGTCCACCCTCTTCAGCCACAAGATAACTTGCAAAATGAGTGGTTTTCCCTCCAGGAGCAGCACATGTATCAAGCACTTTATATCCAGGTTGAAGTTTTCCTACTTGAGCCACTAATGAGGATGACTCGTCTTGAACCGTAACGATACCATCTTTGAATGCTTTCGACCCTAGTAAATCTCCTTCTTCGACAATCACTGCTCGAGGAGATAACTTACTTTCTTGAACCATTACCCCTTCTTCTCTTAGAAGAGTTTGCACTTCTTCAACTGACATCTCTGGATTTTGAATACGCGCACTTAAATGCGGCGCAATATTTAAACTTGGGAAAATCTCTCTTGCCACTTCTCCGTATTGTTCAAATAATAATTCTACAATCCAGCGTGGCATGCTAAATTCAACACTCAAACGTTCACGTTCATCTTTAATAGAAGAAACTCCATCGAATCCAGAACGTTGAACATTTCTAAGAACACCATTGACGAATTTCGCAATCCCTTGATGACCACGTTTTTTAGCAATTTGTACAGCTTCAAAAATAGCAGCATGATCAGGGACTCGGTCAAGATACGCCATTTGATATACAGTCATTCGCAGTAAACTTAGCACCCATAGTTCCATTTTCTTTTGTTTCTCGATAAATGGTTTTAAATAGAAGTCTAATGTCAATTTACGTTGAATCGTACCGTAAAACAATTCCGTTAATAGTCCTCTATCTCTTACATCCAATTTATGTTTTTGCAACACATTTTGAAACGCGACAGTCGAGTACGCTTGATTTTTTTCTACATTTGTTAATAATTCTACGCAAATATCACGTACATTACTCATGGTTTAATCCCTCAAAAATCGCATCATTCTTCAACCATTCAGAAAATCCATTGATAAACGCCTTCGCGTCCATTTGAGCTTTTCCTGCTGGTTGAAGACGTGTAATTTCAAGCACTGTTCCGCCACCACAAGCCACATATAGACGTCCACCATCTATAAATAAGCTTCCAGGAGTTTTAGCGGTTTGTTTATCCGTTAAAGAAACTCCCCACATCTTCACACGATTTCCATTTAAAACCGTAAATGAAGTTGGCCATGGACGTAAGCCTCGTACAAAGCAATCTACTTCAGTCGCTGTTTTATTCCAATCGATTTGCTCTTGCTCTCTTGAAATATTTGGAGAGAATGATACTAATGCTTCATCTTGCTCCACTTCAGTAATCGTTCCGGCAAATATCTCTGGTAATGTTTCGATTAGTAAGTCTGCTCCAACGACACTTAATTTTTCAAACATACTTGCAACGTCATCTTCACCAGTAATTGGAATCGCACGTTGCGAAATAATCGCACCGGCATCCATCTTCGCAACCATGCGCATAATCGTTACGCCAGTTTCTTTGTCACCATTCATAATCGCATAATGAATCGGAGCTCCACCACGATATTTTGGTAAGAGTGACGCATGAACGTTCACCGCACCAAAACGTGGGAAGTTTAAAAACTTCGTTGGCAAGAATTGACCATATGCAGCCGTTACAATTAAATCTGCATCTAGTTGCATTAACTCTTCCAATTCCTGTGATCCACTTAATTTTTCTGGTTGGTAGACAGGAATATCATGCTCTAATGCAACTACCTTCACAGGAGTCGGAGTAATGATTTTCTTACGTCCAACTGCACGGTCTGGTTGTGTCACAACAGCAATCACTTCAACTGTTTTCTCTTCAATTAATCGTTTCAAAACGCCTGTAGAAAATTCCGGCGTTCCCATAAAAATAACTTTCTTCATTGTTCACCTCTATAAGAAATGTTGTGGTTCCATATCAATTGTCATAAGTATTTTCTTCGAACCAATCTCTTGCGTTTCAATCATCAATTGCTCCAAAAACTCTTGCAGCTGCGGCTCATTTTTGTATTTCACAATGATTTGGAAATAATAACGGTTGTTCATTCTCGCAATCGATTTAGCAGTTGGACCTAACACAACTGCTTTTGGTGACACATTTGCCATCAATGACTTATGAACTTCGATAGCTTTCTTCAACGCCACTCCTTCTTCTTCACTAGAAAACGTAATCATCGTCGTAAAGAAATATGGTGGATAGTTAGCCATATGACGCATTCGCATTTCTGTTTCGAAGAATCGTTCATAATGATGTCCTTGTGCTAATTGAATCGCGTAATGTGTTGGATTATAGGTTTGAATAAATACTTCACCCGGTTTCTCCCCACGTCCTGCACGACCTGAAACTTGTGTGAGCAGTTGGAATGTTTTTTCCGAACTTCTAAAATCAGGTATATTTAGTGCCGTATCTGCATTAATCACTCCAACGAGCGTTACGTTTGGATAGTCTAGGCCTTTGGCAATCATTTGGGTTCCAATTAAAATATCTGCTTCTTGATTCTCAAACTGTTTCAGAATCGCTTCATGCTGTCCTTTACGTCTTGTCGTATCCACATCCATTCTTACAATACGAGCGTCTGGGAATACCTCTTGCAATTCCTCTTGAACTTTCTGAGTTCCAGTTCCAAAGTAACGAATTTGTCGACTTTGACACTTAGGACAAAAAGTTGGGATTCTCTCTTCATGTCCACAATAATGACACTTCATTGTTTTCGTATCCATATGAAGTGTTAACGAAATATCGCAGTTTGGACATTCTAAAACATAACCGCAATCCCTGCATAATACAAAAGAGGAATAGCCTCTTCGATTTAATAGCAAAACCGTTTGCTCTTTCTTTTCCAATCGATTTTCGATTGCTTTTAATAAGGTTTGAGAAAACGATCCTTTCTGATGAATAAATTCATTTCTCATATCAATTAAATGCACTTCTGGAAGAATTTGTTCTTTAGCTCTTTTGGTTAGTTTCAGAAGAGTATAGACTCCTTTTTGCGCTCGAGCTCTTGATTCTAAACTAGGAGTTGCACTCCCTAACACTACAGGACAGTGATGGAATTCACCCCTCCAAATTGCGATATCTCTTGCGTGATATCTAGGAGATTCATCCTGTTTATAAGAGGTTTCATGTTCCTCATCTAAAATAATAATGCCAATATTTTCTAATGGAGCAAAAATAGAAGAACGTGCTCCAACAACAATATCTGCTTCTTTATTCTTGATTTTTCTCCATTCATCAAATTTTTCGCCTGTGCTCAGTCCACTATGTAGAACAGCAACCCTATCTCCAAAGCGAGACTTAAATCGTTCGACCATCTGAGGTGTTAAAGCAATTTCAGGAACAAGCATCATCGCACTTTGCCCTTTTGCAATAACTTCACTAATCCATTGCAAATAAACCTCCGTTTTCCCAGAACCAGTAACGCCTTCTAATAAATATACTTTTGAGTTATGTGGATCGATAGATTCTTCTTTTACTCTATCAAATGCCAGTTGCTGTCCCTCATTCAATTGAAACGGAAGACTCTTCTTAAAGAATCTTCCCTTATACGGATCGCGACTTACTTCTTTTTGAACTATCGTAATCCAATTATGCTCTACTGCAAATTTTAAATCAGCCGTTGTAAAATCTGTATCTTCTAAGAAACTTTTCTTCTGGATTTCCATTCTTTCCATCGAAGCGAGAGTCTTTAAGAGCGATATTTTCTTCTTAGCACGTGCAGAAAGCGTAGGAATAAACTCCTCATACTCTTGCATCACGTAGTTCAATCGAATCCAGTCTTCCGTTTTCACCTTGGCACGGTCTTTCACAACCGTCTCGATAACTACAACGCCTTCTTTTTTTAACTTCATCAACCGTTTTAGTTGTTCTTGTGGTAGGTCATCTGTATAAAGTAATGTGTTCTCATAATGGAAAATTTCTCGAAATACATCTTCATTCTCTTTTGGATTCACTAATACAAATCGTTTTTCATAATTAGACTTCAACATCGCTGGAAGCATAGTTTGATAGCATTGAATGAGGAATGCATGAACTTTCTTCGATAAATAGGCGCCTAACTCAATCATCTCTGGTGACAAGACGGGATCTAAATCCATTAAATGCAAAATATCTTTTATTTCTCCGTCGAAATCAACTTCATCACTAAGAGCCAAAACAAATCCAGAAATACTACGTCCCCCAAATGGAACAGCAACACGCATTCCAACTTCAATGCTCTCTTGTAATATTTCAGGGACATGATAATCAAAAGGACGATTTACTTGAATGACTGGTACATCAACGATTACTTTTGCATACATCTTTTCACCTCCAAAATTGTTTTACTATTTATTATACCATATTGAACTTCATTTTGTTGTTGCCTACGCTATACTTCTCTACTGCAAAAATAAAAAGCCAAGGGGAACCCCCTTGACTATATATTTAATTTATACATGTTCTGGTTTGCTGTCTTCACGGATAGTTAATTTTCCAGTTGCGATTTCTTCTAACGCACGACCAACATTTTTATGTGATTCATAGCTTTCTAACAATGGTGGTTCATGGTGGTGTAATTCATGCGCACGTTTACTTGAAAGAATTACTAATGAATATTTTGAATCGATTTTTTTTAGTAACTTATCGATTGATGGGTATAACATCATAACAACTTTCCCTCTTTCTACTCTTCCTCTAAAATTTCTTCTAACTCATCTTCAAACTCTTCAATACTCTCTATATTTCTTTGAATTCGTAAATGTTCAGTTTGAATAATAGCTTCAATTTGTTGAACCGCATTTTCTACTTTATCATTAACAACAGAGTAATCATAATACTTCATCAAACAAAGTTCTTCTCTAGCAACCTTCATACGATTTTTAATCACTTCGTCTGAATCTGTTCCACGGTTTACGATGCGAGATTCTAGTTCATGTAAATCAGGTGGTGTTAAGAAAATAAACACCCCGTCTGGCATCGCTTCGCGAACTTGAAGCGCTCCTTGAACTTCGATTTCTAAGAATACATCTTTTCCTTTATCTAATGTTTCTTGCACATATTCTAAAGGTGTTCCATAGTAGTTTCCTACATACTCCGCGTATTCTAATAATTTTTTATTTTCAATCATCGCTTCAAATTCTTCTCTAGATTTGAAGAAATAATCTTTTCCATCCACTTCACCTGGTCTTGGCTTACGAGTCGTTGCAGATACTGAGTACACAAATTTTTGATTGCCTTTTGCAAAAATAGCTGCGCGTACTGTTCCTTTTCCGACACCTGAAGGCCCAGATAAAACGATTAATAAACCTTTTCTTGCCATAATCGTTTGAAAACTCCAATCTCTTTACATCTTTCTACTATAGTATCACAAACACCGTTGCTGCACCAATCAAAAATGATAGAAAATCAATAAAAAATCAATCTCCATAAGTTTTCTTTTGATTTTCTAACATTTCAGTAAACTAATCCGCATGATTCATGCTCAAAACAAAAAGGCTGGAAAATTCCAGCCCTAGCTTTATGCAATTCGGATGTTTTTCCATCGGCCGCTTCTAAATCGAAGTAGAATAATCATATCTCGAATAAATTGATCTATAAATACTGCATACCATGCACCAGCAAGCCCCCATTCAAAGAAATTTACAAATACATATCCTAAACTTAATCGAATCACACATGATCCGATGAAAATCGCAATCAGTGGCCAAACGGTATCTCCTGCCCCACGTAGAGCTCCCGAAGTAATTAGTTGATGACTTTGGAATGGTTGAACAAATGCAACAATAGATAAAGCAATCACTGTATTTTGAATAATTTCTATATTATCCGTATACATTCCCGCTAACAAGGTTGCACCAAAATAAATCGAAGCAGACATCATAATCGCTAAAGCCAGACCAATTCGCTGACACATTTTTGTGTAGCGCTCTGCCAATTTTTCATTTTTAGCCCCAAGCGATTGTCCCATTAATGACGATGCTGTAATTCCGAAAGCTTGCGCCGGAGAGTAGGACAGAGAAAGTACATTCAGAGCAATTTGGTGCGCCGCATATACATTGTTTCCTAAACCAGAAACAATCTTCAAGAACATGATAACGCCAAAACGAAGCGCCATTTGTTCTAATGCTGTCGGGATTCCGATACGCACCAAATCGCGCATCACATTGATGTTAAACTTAAATTTTTCTTTAAAATCCAGTTTCAAGACACTCTTTCCTGACAAGATATAACGGATGTTTAATCCCATCGCAATCAGATTTGATAAAGCGGTCGAAATCGCAGCACCAGTAACACCTAAGGCCGGGAATCCAAACATTCCATAAATCAAAATGGCATTCCCTAACACATTACAACTATTCGCAATAATATTATTCTTCATTGGAATTTTTGTTTCACCGATTCCTCGAAGTGCTGCCGTTACAGTAAACGATAGTGATTGGAAGATAAATCCGATTGTGACAATTCTAAAGTAGTTTAACCCGACATTAATAACCGTTTCATCTGCACCCATCAGTGATAAAATTTCTGGAGCGAAGATAAACATTAAAATAACTACAGGTGTCACACAGAAAAGCATCGCAAGAATCATTACATGCTTCAAGATACTTCCCATACGATTATACTTTTTCGCACCAAAATACCGAGCAATAATAGCAGTACCACCAACGTTTAACGCTTGAATCAAACTTAAACCAAGGAACATCGGCTGGTTTGTCATCCCAACTGCAGAAACGGCTGCAGCAGTGTCTCCAGGCACCTTCCCAACCATCATCATGTCGATCATTCCAAAAAGCGCTCCAAGAAGTACTTCCACAAATACTGGCCATACAATGACAAATATATTTTTTCTTAGTTCTTTATTGGTTAGTTGTTGCTCTACTTCCACGCAACCAATCCTCTCACTTTAAAATGTAGTTACTATTTTACACCTATTTTTCCTTCAAAACAAATAAGCGACAAAAATTTGTCGCTTACGTCTTTTATCGTTTTCCATCCCATTCAGCATAAAATTGCTCTAAGTACGTTTCTAAAAATTCATGCCGCCCTTTTGCCAATTCATTACCATATTTGGTATTCATCAAATCTTTTAACTTCAATAGTTTTTCATAGAAGTGCATGATTGCTGTAGATTCACCGTTTCGATATTCTTCAGGAGTCAACTCCTCTCGCGGCTTCATTTCCGGATTGTGCATTGGTCTTCCTGTACTTCCAGAGTAACACATCACTCTGGCAATTCCGATGGCACCAATGGCATCTAATCGGTCAGCGTCTTGCACCACTTTTCCTTCAAGAGAAAGTTCTTGTTGTTCTTTATGATTCTTAAACGACATTCTCGTAATAATCAACTCAATGGCTTCAACTTGTTCAGGAGTCACTTCAATAGAAATTAGAAATTCTTTTAATTCCTTCAATGCAACTATAGGATCTTTGACAATCTTATCATCGATAACATCATGGAGTAGCGCTGCAGCTTCACAAATAAATAAGTCTGCTCCTTCCGCTTTCGCAATCGTCTTTGCCGTATTGACGACGCGTTTAATATGCGACCAATCGTGCCCCGTTGTATCTGCACTAAGCACTCTTTTTGCATATTGTTCCATCGCTTTTAATTGTTCTTGTTGCTTCATGCTTCCTCTTCCTCTGGATACTTGATTCCCCATTCACGGCGTAAGTCTGTCATGATTTTCATCACATCGACCGTATATTCAAGATGCATGTGGTCTACTCCTGTATCGATTGTTGCCTCCATATCGAGTACTTCATAAGCTAAGGCATCCAATCCCAATTCATCTTCAAAGGTTTCAACGCGTCCATCTTCCGTATATGTAATCGTTGCTTTATGCGCGCGTGGGTAATCAACAATCTCAATATACCCTTTGTCATATGCAATGACTCCACGTTTTGGCTGTTTAGCATGGAGTGTCATCGTAACAGTCGCCATTTCTCCTGCATCATTTGTCAACACGATACCTGCTTGTTCATCCACACCTGTTGGCGCTATTTTAACTTGAGAAACCATTGAACTTGGCGCCTCGCTCATGAAGTAGCGAATGCAAGACAAGGCGTATACTCCAATATCCAGTAATGCACCTCCTGCAAGATTGCGATTAAAAAATCGATTCGTCATATCATAATCTTTATAGCTTCCGAAGTTCATTTGAATCATACGAAGTTCCCCAAGATTCTCAGCTGCTTTACTTAATTGTTTGTAGACTGGCATATGGTAAAGCGTCATCGCTTCAGCCAAAACAACATTATTTTCTTTAGCGAGTTGCAATGCTTCTTCTAATTCTTCACTGTTTAACGTAATGGCCTTTTCACATAGTACATGCTTTCCAGTAGCCAATGCCTTTTTTAGATAGTGAATATGCGTGTTATGCGGAGTAGAAATATAAATAATATCCACTGTCGGATCTGTAAATACCTCATCAATTTCGTTATATACTTTTTCAATGCCATATTTTTCTGCAAATTTCACAGCATTTGTATAGGTGCGGTTAGCAACCCCGTATAGTTTTCCGTTCAATGATTCTAGTGCTACTGCTAATTCATTAGCAATCACACCAGTTCCGATAGTGACCCAGTTCTTTGTTACTTTTTGTTGCATACATTCTACCTCCAAAAATTTCTTACTACCATGATACCTGCCTCGTAACTAAAACACAACCTAAGCATAAAAAAAAGCTAGACCGAAGCCTAGCTTAATGAGATACAATAAATTGCTTAATCAGTTGAACTAATTGTTTTTGTTGTTCTTCGGCACTCATCGTAGCTGTACCATCGCCGTTTTGCTGACCATATAGTCCAAAACCACTATGATTCCCACCCTCAATCGTTGTATAGAGTGTAGACTCTGGCAAACGTGACTTCGCATCTTCATATTTTTCTTGTTTCAATATTTTATCATTCGAAGCCGTAATCGATAATACAGGAATTTGAGTGTCGCTAATATCCGTACTTTGATCTGGATAACTTGCTAGTAAAATTAATCCTGCTACTTTATCAATTTCATTTAGTTTTTTCGCTTCAATAGTAGAAACAACACCGCCTAGTGAGTGCCCTCCGACAAACACTTTATCTAAGTGCTCTTCTTTCACGATAGTGGCCATCGCCCCATTATCCAATACCGGTAAATTCAATTGAGAGGAAATAATGTATACTTCGATTCCTTCTTTAGCAAGTCCATCTGCTAATTTCGCATAAGCCTGCGGTTCAACTAAAGCACCCGTATAAAATAAAAGCGTCCCTTTTTTCTCTCCTGTTACTTCGAAATGAGTCCAGTTATTTTTTTGTTCAAATGCGGAGATATTCCATGTCTCTTGTGCCTCAGGTGTCGCTCGATACGTAAACATTTGAATCAGCCCAAGTGCTAACAGTATAAATGCAAATAGGACTCCGAAAAATCCGTACATGATTTTTCTTTGCTTTGTCATTGTCATCTCTTCTCTCTATAAACCTACTACTATAAGGATACTACAACAATATGTAAAAACACAATACGCCTAATACAAGTTATACCGTATACGGTATAACTTAACTTTTTCTATTGAAAATTTCATGAGCAAGTTAATTGTCATTTTAATATTAAAGTGTATACTAGACTCATATAAATAAGAAAGAAGGAATGAAAATGTACCCATTATATAATAGCCAAATTAAATTAAATGAAGTGGCACTAAATGTCAATCATCTATTGCAGGAAACTGAATTTTATACAAAAGGGCTTGGCCTCCAAATCTTAACTCAGTCAGACACAGAAGTATTGTTAGGCGTTGGAAAAACCCCACTTGTTCGCCTTATTCAAACGGATACTGATAAGAATGTTAAAGAAAGTTATGGTCTATACCACTTAGCCATTCACCTTCCAACCAGAGAAGCGCTTGGCGACTTCTTAAGACATGCTGTTCATACGTCTCTTCCACTCGTCGGCGCCGCGGACCATGGTTATAGCGAAGCGATTTATCTTGAAGATTTCGAGGGAAACGGAATTGAAGTATACCACGATAAACCAGTAAGCGTCTGGGATATTCGTGAAGATGGAAGAATTATTGGTGTCACTGAGGAAATGGCTGGTCAAGAAATCTATGAACTTGGTCATGACACTATTCCTTATCAAATGCCCGAAGGAACACGTATGGGGCACGTTCACCTATCAGCACGGAATTCAAAAGAGACGATGGAATACTTAACTACTCTCCTTCCAGTAGAAGATAAATTCTCAGTTCCTTCAGGAAGCTGGATTGCTTCTGGCGATTATCATCATCATCTTGCCGTGAACCAATGGGGAGGCCCTCATCTAGATGTTCGCGTCAAAAATATTCCAGGGCTTGCATATTATACGGTTGAAACAAACGACGCTTCAGTGTTTAAAGAGATTCTTCAAAAAGCAACGGTTATTGCTACTACTGTTGAAAAGCGTGGCGAAAAAGAAGTCGATATTACCGACAACAACGGTATTACAGTTCGCGTTACATTAAATAACTAAAGATATACAAAAAGGTGGATGCAATGCATCCACCTTTTTCTATTCAAATTAGTTTTCTGATTCAGCTTGTTTTTTACGTTTATTGGCTTTTTCACGTTCACCTTTATTTAGAATTTGTTTTCTTAAACGAATGGTTTCTGGAGTAATTTCGCAGTACTCATCGTCTGACAAGAATTCTAATGACTCTTCAAGAGATAATTTCTTAGGAGTCTTGATGACTGAAGTTTGGTCTTTCGTTGCTGAACGGATATTTGTTTGTTGTTTTGCTTTCGTAATGTTAACCGCTAAGTCGTTTTCACGAGAGTGTTCCCCAACAATCATTCCTTCGTAAATTTCAGTACCTGGTTCAGTGAAAATCACACCACGTTCTTCAACACCCATAATACCGTAAGTCGTTGCTTTACCTGTATCTGTTGAAACAAGTGCCCCATTACGACGTCCGCCGATGCTTGTTGGAATGTATGGTAAGTATTGATCGAATGTGTGGTTCATAATTCCGTAACCACGTGTCATTGATAAGAATTCAGTTGTATATCCTAATAATCCACGTGCTGGAACTAAGAAGACGATACGAACTTGTCCGTTATCATTGTGTTGCATATCTTGCATTTCACCTTTACGGTTACTTAATGATTCGATGATTGAACCCATGTATTCTTCAGGAGTATCGATTTGTACGCGTTCAAATGGTTCACATTTTACGCCATCGATTTCTTTAATAATTACTTCCGGACGAGATACTTGTAATTCGTATCCTTCACGACGCATGTTTTCGATTAAGATTGATAAGTGTAATTCTCCACGACCTGATACAATCCATGCATCTGGTGAATCAGTTGGTTCTACTTTTAGTGATACGTCTGTGTGTAATTCACGCATTAAACGTTCTTCAATCTTACGTGCGGTTACAAATTTCCCTTCTCGACCCGCAAATGGTGAGTTGTTTGTCAAGAATGTCATTTGTAATGTTGGTTCGTCAATGTGTAATACTGGTAAGCTTTCATGTGAATCTACTGGAGTTACTGTTTCTCCGACGAAGATATCTTCCATACCAGATACAGCGATTAAGTCCCCTGCTTTTGCTTCATTGATTTCTAAACGATTTAACCCGAAGAAACCAAATAATTTAGTAACACGGAAGTTTTTCTTTGTTCCGTCTAATTTTAATAACGTTACTTGGTCCCCAACTTTAATTGTTCCACGGAATACACGACCGATACCGATACGTCCAACGTAGTCATTATAGTCTAATAAGGATACTTGGAATTGTAATGGTTCATCTGAGTTGTCCACTGGAGCTGGAATATGTTCGATAATCGTATCGAATAAGTAATCCATTGTTTTTTCTTGGTCAGCTGGGTTGTCAGATAAACTTGAAGTTCCGTTTAATGCTGAAGCATAAACCACTGGGAATTCTAATTGATCATCATCTGCTCCTAATTCGATGAATAATTCTAATACTTCATCAACTACTTCTTCTGGACGAGCAGCGTCACGGTCGATTTTGTTTACAACGACGATTGGTGTTAAATGTTGTTCTAATGCTTTTTTCAATACGAAACGTGTTTGAGGCATTGTACCTTCATACGCATCCACTACAAGAACTACACCGTCTACCATTTTCATGATACGTTCTACTTCTCCACCGAAGTCCGCGTGTCCTGGTGTATCCATAATATTGATTCGAGTTCCTTTATATTGAACGGCTGTATTTTTCGCCAAAATAGTAATACCACGTTCACGTTCGATATCGTTTGAGTCCATCGCACGTTCTGATAATTCTGTTCGTGCATCTAATGTATCTGATTGTTTTAATAATTCATCCACAAGTGTTGTTTTCCCGTGGTCAACGTGGGCGATAATAGCAATATTGCGAATATCATTTCTTAATTTCATGTATTTCCTCCATTGATTGACAAAATGAAAGTGATGGAATCTGAACGCTAAAAGAGCCCTTCCATCACCTTAACTTCTTCTCTTAACTCAAAAAGTATACTACAAAAACGCTATAAACTCAAAAGATAAAACACAATGGACATCCCTAACTTACATTTGTTAAGATGAGATGCCCATAATATTTTTAGTTATTTTGCTTCAAACCAGTTGTCCCCTACATTGCTATCTGCTCGTAGTGGAACTTTTAAGCTCACGGCATTTTCCATGACTTCTTCTACTAAACTTTGAAGACTTTCTAATTCATCTTGTGGCACTTCGAAAATCAACTCATCGTGCACTTGTAATAATAAATTCGCTTTAAATTTTCGTTCTCTCATTTCGCGGTCCAATTCAATCATCGCCATTTTCAAGATATCTGCAGCGCTTCCTTGAATTGGTGAGTTCATCGCTGTGCGTTCTGCGAATGAACGTAAATTAAAGTTACTTGAATGAATATCTGGCAGGTAGCGACGACGGTGGAATAAGGTTTCCACATAATCTTTCTCACGCGCTTCTTTCACAATAGATTCCATGAAGTCTTTTACCCCTTGGAACTCTTCCAAGTAACGGTCGATAAATTCCTTAGCTCTCTTACGGGAAATATTCAAGTTTTGAGACAAGCCATAATCACTAATTCCATACACGATTCCAAAGTTTACGGCTTTGGCTTGGCGACGCATTTCACTGGTCACATCGTCTGGATTTGAAATGCCAAATACACGCATTGCCGTATTAGTATGGATATCTACATTATTCTTGAAGGCTTCTATCATATGTTTATCGCCAGCAATATGCGCCAAAACACGTAATTCAATTTGCGAATAGTCACTTGAGAGAATCTTCCAATCGTCATGTTCTGGCAAGAACGCGTAGCGGATACGACGACCTTCTTTTGTACGAATCGGAATATTTTGTAAGTTTGGATCCACTGAGCTAAGACGACCTGTTTGTGTTAAGTTTTGGATGAATCGTGTATGAATTTTACCATCTTCTTGAATATACGCTTGTAGACCTTCTACATATGTTGAATTTAATTTGGCTAATTGACGATATTCTAAAATTAATTCTACGATTGGAGCTTGGTGTGCCAATTTTTCCAAAACATCTACCGCTGTTGAATAGCCAGTCTTCGTCTTCTTGATGACTGGTAAGCCCATCTTTTCAAATAAGATAACGCCTAGTTGTTTGGTCGAATTGATATTAAACTCTTCACCAGCTAGCTCGTAAATTTCTTGTTCAATCTCTTTAAGGCGTGCTTCAAATTCCAAACCCATCTCAACCAAACGCTCTCTATCGACACGAATTCCTTGAATTTCCATGCGTGCTAAAATATCACTCAACGGTAATTCCATTTCCCAATAGAGATGTGTTTGTTCATTTTCTTCGAGTCGTTTCAATAGTTTTTCAGGAGCCTTAGCAATTGTAAAAACTTTTGCTGCTAAATGCTGATTCCAAACCTCTTTATCTTCAGGAATTTGGATTTTAACGCCTTTTCCGTAGACTGCTTCGTCACTGGAAAGAATCGTCACATCGACACGACGGGCCACATCACTAATTTCTTTCACGATATCATTTGTATCCACTAGATATGCTAGAAGGGACACATCATATTTGGCACCTTTTAAGTCGAAGCCGAAGCGGTGAGCAAGTACTTTTGCAGCTTTTGTATCAAATAAATGTTTCTCAACAGACGCATCCGAAAGCCATTTCTTAAAGACTTCTGAAGCAACTGCCGTATCTAAATCGGTCACAAAGACATTCTTTTCATTTCCGAAGGCAACAGCAATCACTTCTGCCACATGATAATTCGCTTCAAGGGTCTCAAAATGCACACTTGTCGCACTTTTAAGCATGTTATCAGAAATCTGCGCCACACGTTTGACGGTTGGACGCTCGGCTTTAGGTGCTTCTTCTACAGTCGCACCGCCTGAATTTAATAGGTCTGATTGGAAAGAATTGAAGTTCATTTCCTTATAGAACGACATCAATGCATCCACATCTTGTTCCTTGCGAAGTGTATCTTCCAATGTAATTTCGATTGGCGACTCTACATTAATGCGCGCTAGTTTCTTACTTAAAAAAGCCAACTCTTTATCATTGATTAAGTTTTCTTTCAACTTACTCTTTTTCATTTCATCGACATGTTCATAAATGCCTTCTACACTTCCAAATTCTTGAAGAAGCTTCACGGCTGTCTTTTCACCGACTTTTGTAACTCCAGGATAGTTGTCGGAAGAGTCTCCCATTAATCCCTTCATGTCGATAATTTGTTCAGGTGTTAATCCATATTTTTCGAAAATCACTTCAGGAGTATATTCGACCAGTTCAGTCACTCCCTTTGTCGTTATTTTCACAGTGATATTATTGTCTGCAAGCTGAATTAAGTCTTTATCTCCTGAAAGAACCACGACTTCATATCCTGCTTCTTCCCCTTTTCTTGCAAGAGTGCCGATTATATCATCCGCTTCATATTGATTTAATCGATAATGAGGAATTCCCCATGCATCTAAAAGCACATTAAAATAAGGCATCTGTTCAATAAATTCCCCTGGAGTTTTCGAACGTCCTCCTTTATAATCTGCATACATTTCTGTACGGAAAGTTGTCTTTCCAGCATCCCATGCTACAAGTACATGTGTAGGTTTTTCAGAGTCTAAAATGGACTTAAACATACGGTGAAATGAATAGAGTGCGTTTGTATGTAAGCCGTTGGAATTTTTAAAACGATTTAAATCTAAAATTGAGAAAAATGCGCGGAATGCTAAGCTACTTCCGTCTACAAGTAATAATTTTTGTTTTGCCATAATATGCCTCCTAATAAGTCATTACCAGTGTAACAAATAAACAAACTTGTGAACACTAAAAAGAGCTTTTTGATGATAACCGTAAATAGAGTTGAAAGGTGAATCCCGTTATGAACCCTTTAGTTTTAAATATTTACCGTGATAAACAAAAAAACAGTAAATCATATGATCTACTGTTTTTGGTAAGAATATATTTCATCTGAAACTGTTTATAATGTTTTTTCTAAAACGACAGCTTTTCCATGTTCGTTCTCTCTTTCAATTCCAGTTTCTGTAAAACCACATTTTTCCCAAAATCTTTTACTTTGAGGATTTCCTTTCATATAAGCAAGCCTTACTTTAGTAAATCCTTCTTCTCTAAAGGCTGTTAAAACCTCATTAATAATAAGGCTTCCCTTTCCTTGTCCCGACTCTTTACAATCCATCATAAAAAGTCCAATATAGATAGTTTCTTTTATCGGAAAAGATACAATGAAATCCATAATAGCAACTAATCTATTTTCCTTAAAAAAGCCTATGTAAATTTTATCATCTATGTTTTTACCTTCTGGAAGAGCTTTTAAATCATTTAATAAAGATTGTTTACTAGGTTTTGGCGGACAATAATTAAAATACAATTGATTGCCATTTTCTAAATCCAAAATAAGAGGTAAATCATTCCTCCCCATCCTTCTAATGTTGTAAACTGTAGATAATTTACTTAAATCCATCTTAATACCTCCTGAAATCCTCTTCTATTTAAATTTTATTCTTTTTATAAATATCAAATCTCTTTAATAAAAATAGACATTCATACTTTTCTACTGATTGTTTATAAAAAAAGCCTGACTTTGATATGTACCCAGAATCCTGGACACATTTT
>NZ_KV786432.1:0-4806 GCF_001806915.1 Granulicatella sp. HMSC30F09
TACGAGAATACTATTCTCCACAGTGATCAGGGGTGGCAATACCAACATGAAGCTTATCATCGTTTTCTTGCCAGTAAAGGTATACGTCCATCCATGTCTCGCAAGGGAACCAGCATAGATAATGGCATGATGGAGTCCTTCTTTGGTATCTTGAAAACAGAAATGTTTTACGGATTTGAGAAAAATTTCAAGTCTCTGGATCAACTGGAGCAAGCTATTACCGAGTATATTTTTTACTACAACAATAAACGCATTAAAGCAAAACTAAAAGGACTTAGTCCTGTTCAGTATAGAACTAAATCCTTTCAATAATATTTTTTGTCTAACTTTTTGGGGTCAGTACAATGACTCATAAATATTTTTTTGCAAGTTCAAATACTCCATGAGATTAATAACTTTATTATTTTCGCCAACTTTACTAATCGTATAAACATTCTCCAAATTTCTCAACATCAATTGAGAAATTTGGTTTTTTCCGTTGCTCAGTTAAAGCGTCCTTTAGTTGTATATTTCCTGTTAATATCCCTTTTGAAGCATAACATTGTTCTCAATGATCGCACCCGATTGTTAACACCCATTTTAGAACCTATTCTTTGATTTTCAATAAGCGTAAACTGTTTAATGTTACAAGTAAAGTTGCTCCCATATCAGCAAATATCGCTATCCAAAGCGTTAACCAACCGGGCATGACCAAAAGTAATGCCACTAATTTAATCGCCAAAGAGAAGGTAATGTTTTGCTTGATGATTGCTAAAGCCTTACGACTTAATTTTATTGTATATGGCAATTTACTCAAATCATCAGACATTAAGGCGATGTCAGCCGTTTCTAAAGCTGTATCAGTTCCAGCACCACCCATTGCTACACCAACGGTAGATGCCGCAAGGGCTGGAGCATCATTCACGCCATCTCCGACCATCCCCACACTTTGATGTTTTTCTCGAAGTTCTTTAATAAAATTAAGCTTATCTTCTGGAAGTAAGTCAGCTTTAATATCCGAAACACCAACTTGTTTTCCGATGGCTGTTGCCGTTCTTTGGTTATCGCCTGTTAGCATCACTGTTTCGATTCCCATATTGTTCAACTTGCCGATAACTTCTTTAGACGATTCCCTCATTTCATCGGCTACGGCAATAAACGAAAGAATTTCTTTTTCTGTTCCTAACACCATCACCGTTTTACCTTGAGTTTGCATATCGGCAATTTTTTCTTTTTTATCGCTTGAAATGCTTCCGTGTAATTCCTCAAAAAGATTTTGACTTCCCACATAATACATTTCATTATTTATTTTGGCTTTAACGCCTTTACCTGTAATGGATTGAAAATCCTCTACTGTTACTTCATTGAATTTTAATCCATTTTCTTCTGCTTTTCGCATAATCGCTGAAGCAAGAGGGTGCTGCGATCCTTTTTCAATGGCTGATGTTATGGTTATTAATTCATTTTCATTTCTACCATATGTCACAATGTCTGTTACAGCTGGAATCCCTTTGGTTAATGTTCCTGTTTTATCAAAGGCTATCGCTTTTAAGTGTCCTGCTGCTTCTAAATGGATACCACCTTTAATTAATACACCATTTTTCGCTGCATTTCCTATTGCTGTAACCACAGCAACTGGAGTTGAGACTACTAAGGCACAAGGACAACCAACCACTAATACAGCTAATCCTTGATAAATCCATTGGCTCCAGTCTCCGCCAAATAATGGTGGAACTACTGCAATTAAAAGAGCTAGTATGACAATAGCTGGTGTATAGTATTTTGCAAATTTATCGACAAACGCTTGAGAGGGGGCCCGTTCTGCTTGGGCTTCTTCTACCAAGTGAATGATTTTTGAAAGAGTGGTATCTTCAACTCGTTTTGTTACTTTAACCTCAAGTAACCCTTCTTCATTCAAGGTTCCTGCAAATACTTCATCATTTGTGATTTTCGTTACTGGAACACTTTCACCTGTAATCGCAGCCTGATTTAATGTTGATGTACCTTTAACCACTATTCCATCCATTGCTAACTTTTGACCGGGCTTAACTATCATGATGTCTCCAACTTGAATCTCATCAACATGAATCATCATTTCTTCATTGCCTCGTCGAATTAACGCTTCTTTTGGGGCAATATCCATTAAAGATTCAATAGATTGACGTGCTTTATCCATTGAATAACGCTCTAATGCTTCACTAATCGCAAATAGGATAACAACGGTTGCCCCTTCACCCCATTCACCAATAATTGCAGCTCCTATAATGGCAATAGTCATAAGCGTATTCATATCGAAATTTAATCTGCTTAAATTTTTGAGACCTTTAATAAATAACGAATATCCACCGATTAAAATGGACGCTGCATAACCAATTGTCGGTAGAACATGCTCTTCACCATACTGCTCTCCTAAGAACCAGCTAACTACAAGTAAAAGAGCTGATATATATACCTTAATATTTTCTTTCTGCTTCCAAAAAGGTTCTCCTTCTACCCTTTGTTCTTTTTCATCTCGAATTTTTAAATTTTCAAATGCTCCTGCTTTTTCTAATTCTTCAATGGTTGTCGTCCCTTTAACATAAACTTTAGATGCTCCGAAATTTACTTTCGCATCCTGAACACCGGGAAGTTCTTTAACATTATTTTCAAAAATGGCTGCACAGTTAGTACAAGTAAATCCTTGAACACGATAGGCTTTCATTTCTTCTTCGAACTGTTTTGCTTTCCCACTAGACATTGATCTTCACCTCTTTCTTAAATGCCAATGCAATCATCATAATTTGTCTGATATGCTCATCATCTAATGAATAAAATGCAAGTTTCCCCTCTTTTCGAAACTTAACAATCCCTTGCTTATGGAGCGTTCGCAGGTGATGAGAGGCATTTGCAACCGTAACACCTATAATATTTGCAATATCACACACACACAGTTCGTCATCTTGACACAATGCATAGGTAATTTTTGCTCTATTTTTATCTGCAATAGCTTTTAACATTTGGGCAACACTAGAAATATCTACTGTCTGTAAATTACCTTGTATTCGATTGACCTTTTCTTCGTCATAACAATAAATTTCACAAGTATCTTTTTTAATCATATTCTCACCTCAATATCATTCAAGTATTTGCTTGAACATAGTATCACCCTTTTCATTAATTAAGTCAAGTGTTTTTTTGAGTGAATAAAAAAATTCATAAAAAAAGACTTGGAGTACCCAATTCTAATAACAAAATAACCAATCTGCATAAGACTTTAAGTACATAACATTATTAGTATTGAACTTGTTGAGGAGGTGCTCTATGAATCAGCTTGAATTTCAGCGTAATCACCTACAAATTTATCAAACAACTGAAATTCTCAAGAACTATTTATAATTCGAATCGGATTTTCCGGGACTTTTATCGTTTCAAGTGCCTTTTTATGCCATCTCCTTACCGTTCTTACATCAGCAAATAGAGCTTCTCCGATACGCTACCAAGTATAATTATGAAGATAGCAATACATCAAAACCATCTGTTCGGCTGTGTCTTTGACGGTCATTAGCAAATCTCTTATCTCTAATAAATTCTAATCAACAGTACCACACACTCCACATGTGCTGATAGCACCCCCTATACTATAGAACGAAAGACTGTTGATAAGAGCTGAAATGATACTGTGGAACGAAACTGTCCCATATCTAAAAAATCAAATTTCCACTAAAATCCTCTCAAACAGCTCTGTTAGTTTCTCTTTAGAAGAGAATCCACTAATCTACCGCTATTCGTACAAGAAAACTACAACATATTTAGTACAAAAATAGGAGTGATGCAAAAGACCACTCCTATTTTCTATCGTCTCATTATATAATTAAAATCACCATTTTATTGAAGCAACTAGATTCTTACAATTAAAATTAGAACTAAAAAGAAAAGAAGTTGAATTAGAAATATTAAAAAAATACAAGGAATTGGAAAGGAAGTGTCGCCTCAAGCAGTTGTAAAGTTAGTGGAAGAATTGAAAGATAAATATGCGGTACATTTAATTTGTTTTTGCCTTAATGTACCCTTATCTACTTACTACCGATGGAAAAAGAAAGACTTTTCTCCAACAATTATCGAAGAAATAATCAGTAAAATTTGTAAGAAAAACAAATTTATTTATGGGTACAGAAAGATTAAGTATTTAATTCAGAAGGAATTGAATCAAATTGTTAACCATAAAGTTGTTCAGCGGATTATGCAGAAAAATGGTTGGAATTGTGCAGTGAAATCTAAAAAAGCTATCAAAATAGATAAACCATTCTCAATTACTGGTAATACTTTGAATAGAAATTTTTCAGCAGACAAACCTATGCAAAAAATGACTACAGATATCACATATTTGCCTTTCGGTCCTAAACGATTATATTTATCTTCCATTATGGATTTACATAATGGAGAAATCATTGCTTATACAATTTCCTCAAAACAGTATACTAAGTTTGTATTGGATACATTAAATCAAATTGATTTACCTAAGGATGTTCTACTACATAGTAATCAAGGCAGCGTTTATACTTATGCTGAATACTACAATCTATATAAAGAAAAAGGCATTATCCGCAGTCTGTCCCGTAAGGGGACTCCCGCAGATAATGGACTCATCGAAAGCTTCCATTCTTCGCTAAAGTGCGAAGATTTCTACATAAAAGATGAAGTAATAACTTCATCTTCTATTGTAATTCAAATTGTAGAAAATTACATCAAATATTATAATGAAAAAAGAATCCAACAAAAATTGGACTACCTGTCTCCGGTTGAATACCGGAGACGGTGAAGTGCACCCTAAAAGTTAGACAGAAAATC
>NZ_KV786433.1:0-21168 GCF_001806915.1 Granulicatella sp. HMSC30F09
AAAATGTGTCCAGGATTCTGGGTACATATCAAGTGTGAGCTCTTTTTGCTTCGTCGTCTTTCGCCCGCACAGTTTATTAGACTTTCTTGAATCACGAGTGATGAAAAGAAAGTCAATAAACCACTGTGAAGAGCGCTCAGAAATGGAACGTTGGACCCGAACGACGCAAAGGACTTTGAAAAAGTCGTGCAAAATCCTTCACAGTGTGAAGGATTTGGGTGTGGGCATTGGAAATGATATCGAATGATTAATTTATAAGACAATACAATATAAAATATATGCGGTATTAAACATAAACTCGAAACTCAATAACCACCCTGCATTCAAGTCAAAGCACATACCCTTGAATGCACCATGAAAATTATCATATATGATAATTTCACCATACGTATTTATCTGACAGAATTTATTTTATTGCACAAAAAAATCCCCACATCTGTGGGGATTTTGTCTTATCTAATACCTAACGCAATTCTTGCGTATCGTGACATCCGTTCAGGAGTCCATGCCGGATACCAAACAAGTTTCACATCTATTGTCTTCACTTCTTCAATCTCAGCTAATGCGCGATGAATTTCATCTGTAATAATATCTGCTAGCGGACAACCCATTGTTGTAAGGGTCATATCCACTTTACAATGACCTTCCTCATTTAAGTCCACTCCGTAAATCAATCCTAAGTTTACAATATCAATTCCTAACTCGGGATCAATGACTGTTTCTAACGCTTCTAAGATCTTTTCTTGCATTGCTTCTGCTGCAGTTTTATTCTCTTCTGTCATTTGCTACTCTCCTATTGAAATACTTTTTGGAAGAAATCCGCTACTGCTTCAAACACTTGATGAGGTACTCGGTGACCTTCACCTTGTGTCTCATGCCATTCTACCTTTGTAGCGTATGGTTCCTTCTTAATACTATCATAAAATTCTTTATTTAATTCATAAGGCACTTTATCATCTGCTGTCCCATGCCATAAGAATAATGGACGTCCGTTAATACGTTCCGGGCGTTTTGCAAGAGCCATTGCATCTAAAAATGCTTTATTCTTCTCAATTTCCGCTTCTAATGCATCACATTGTTCCTTTGTTGTTCCTGTCATCCAAATGGAAGAAATCGTCCATTTAGCAAAACGAGCAGGATCCGCACTTCCCATCAAACTGGCTGCGGCTGTAATCTCTGGATAGTGATTGAACAATGCGTATGTCGTAATACCACCCATGCTTAAACCAGATACCCCAAACTTCTCTTCATTTAAGAGTCCACGCTGTCTCATCTCTTCTTTTAAAACAGGAAGTTCTTTAATATTGTTTGCAACAATCTCCCAGATTTCTCCTCCAATTAGACGCACACCTCTGTCTCCATGTAACAGTTGGTCTGGTAAAATCGCACGAATGCCACGCTTAGCGAGTTCAACTCCAATGGTTACAACACGGTCTTTACTACCGGTCCAACCATGATAGAACACAACAATAGGAAGTACTTGGTCTTTTAAAGCTGTATCTACGACTTCTGCATAAGGGATTCCCTTTACTTCACGATAATCAATTTGAATCATAATTTCCTCTTTCTTCTTATTTTATTGAAAATATGGTACACTTATACAGATATTGTACTAAAATGAAACTTTAACCTCAAGTTTCCAATTTACATAACTTTATTAGAAAGGAGTATTTATGAACCAAAAATTAATTGCCATCGATTTAGATGGGACTACTTTAAATGCAAATTCTGAACTCACACAAGAAACGATTGACACACTTCATGCTGTTCAAAAACTAGGTCATAAAGTTGCTATCGTTACCGGTCGTCCTTATCGTAGCTCAAAAGAAATATACAACCAATTGAATCTTGGAGGTCCTATTGTGAATTTCAATGGTGCTCTCTGTCATATTCCAAGCAAGCCAGAATGGGATGGACGCTATCATATCACATTGGATACTGAACTTGTTTTAGACTTAGTTGCTTTTAACAAGACTTTACCAGTGGATTATTTGATGGTTGAAGGAACTGAATTGATGTATTCAAATATTACAGAGCTGCCCGATTGTCCATATTATCCAAAAGATCAGAAACCATTATTGATTCATCCAACAACTAAATTAAAAGAAAAGCCTACAGCGGTAGCGTTATTCTCTGACTTAGAATTACAATCTGAAATCAAGAAGAAAATTTTACATCGTTACAATAACGGCATTGAAGTAAGAACTTGGGGAGGCAGTTACCCTTGTCTAGAAGTCATTACAAGCGGAATCCATAAAGCAAAAGCCGTTGAACATCTTTCTCGTTATTATGATATTCATCAAAAGGACATTCTTGCCTTTGGTGATGAGGACAATGATATGGAAATGATTCAATACGCAGGGCACGGAGTTGCGATGAAAAATGGTATTGATGAATTGAAAAATGTGGCTAATGCCATTACTCCATTCACCAATGACCAAAATGGATTAGCGAAGTATTTGCAAGATTACTTTAAATTATAGGATGTGAGAAAAGTAGTCTAGCTAACATTGGCAGTGAGAATATTAGCTAAAGATTCATAGTTTAGCCATAAGCGATCTGAAAGACTACGCGGACTAAACTCGAGATGCTTGAACTTCTGCTTTTTCGAGATCAACTACTACCTATCCTTTAACGGAACTTCAACAAAACAAAAGGATATCCCCAGGGATATCCTTTTTTCTTACATTTGTTTCAGAAGATGTTAATTTGGGAGCAATATTTCTAAAAAATTTAATTTTATTCATTCATGTAAAAAGATGAATGATTTCATCTGATAAAGCTTTCGAATACATAGGATTCTCTTTTTTTCAGTTACATATTCTAACTTTCCACGCCAGAGATAGGTAGTCAGCCTATTTAATTTCAGAATGAAATTATAGCATATAAACGATATTGTTTATATGCTATATCATCTTCTATTTTACTAAATACACCGAGATAAATTGACTTACAATCGTGAAATAAACAAATACAGTTGTTAAATCGTTAACAGTGGTAATGAATGGTCCACTGGCAATTGAAGGATCAAAGTTAAATTTATCTAATAAGAACGGAATACAAGTCCCTGTTAATGCAGCAACGAAAATCGAAGCAAACATCGCAAAACCGATAATGCCACCAAGTACAATATTCCCTTGCCATAGACTCACAATTCCAAACACAACTACCCCAGAAATCAATCCGATTCCTAGACCTGTCGTCCCTTCTTGCACGAGGACTTTCCAAAAAGACTGCTCTTCCTCATGAAGCCCAATCTTACGAATCGCAACCGCAAGTGATTGTGTCCCCGTATTTCCGGCAGTACCAGTAATTAAGGTGATGAAGATGGCAAAGATACTTGCTTGTTGAATCAGTGGCTCATAATGTCTGAAAAGGAATGCCGTAACGGTTCCCATGATGAGAAGGGTCATAATTCCTGGCAGTCGGTTGACAATTCCTGCCCACACGCCTTGGTGAGCTTCATCAACGTTTACCCCAGCAAGACCTGAATAGTCGCTGGTTGCTTCTTCTTCGATAACATCCAACGCATCATCGACTGTAATAATCCCTACTAATGTATTCGTATCGTCAACGACTGGAATTGCAAGGAAGTCGTAGTCTTTAATCGTTTGTGCTACTTCTTCTTGCGCATCATTGACGTGTACGGTTACGACACGGTCAATCATGATATCCTTGACGAGCTTTTCGTCTGGTTTCACGATTAAGTCTTTCAATGTAAGAATCCCTGTTAAATGATTTTCATCGTCAGTCACATACACATAATAGATGGTTTCAGCGTCTTCAGCAAAACGTTTAACAGTTGCCATCGCTGTCTTTAATGTATCTGATTCACGCACGGCGATAAATTCCGTCGTCATCATCGCCCCTGCTGTTTCATCTTCGTAATTCAATAATTGACGAAGTTCACTTGCCGTTTTATGTGGCATCAAGCGTAAGTATGTGCGGACATTTTCTTCCCCCACTTGCTTCAACACGTCTACTGCATTATCGGAATACATTTCCGCGAGCATTCGTGAGGCATAGGCTTCGTCCATTTCATTTAAGTACTCTTCCACATCTTCTACGTCTTCTTCTAAAAGTTCGAACACCATTGCCATTTCTTCGGGCGTTAAGTATTGGTAAGCCAGCTTTCTCTCTTCCAAGGTTAAACTCAAATAAATTTGTGCCTGGTCGTAAGTGTGGTTTTCAAAGAAGATTTCTCTGAATTGCTGCTTATCTTCTGTTGCTAAAGTATGTTGAATTTGTTCTAAAATATCTTCAAATTCATAAACGATTTCGCTCAATGGTGATTCTCCTCTCTTTACTTCTTATGCGCTTCAACCCACTGACTCATATCTTTAGGAAGTGGAGCTTCTATTATCAGTTCTTTTTTCGTCATCGGATGAATAAAAGTGAGTGAGTGACAATGCAAAGCTTGTCGGTCTAAAAGTTCGTCTTTAAGCCCACCATATAAATCATCCCCCACAAGTGGAGCCCCAAGCCACGAGAAATGAACACGAATCTGATGCGTACGCCCAGTGTGTAATAAAATCTCAACAAGTTCTGCTCCATCTAGTGTGTCTTTCTTCCAATATTCGGTTAAAGATGGTTTCCCATCTTCTGATACACAACGATTAATAATGGACCCCTCATTTCGTCCAATAGGAGCATCGATAAATCCATGCTCTTCTAGAGTTGAAGTGTCATGTACTAATGCCAAATATTTCTTTTGAATCGTTTTTTCTCGTAATGCCTGATCCATCCACGCATGTACAACACGGTGTTTAGCAAACATCATCACTCCTGTTGTATCGCGGTCAAGGCGAGTAACCACATGAGTAATTTGGTCAGCATAGCCACGCCTTTTATAGTATCCTTTCACACGATTAGCCATCGAGTGATCCGGATGTAACTTTGATGGAATCGAAGCAGTCCCAACAGGCTTATTGATAATGAGTAAATACTCATCTTCATACAAAATATCAATCGGAACTTCGCTTGGAATGACCGTTTCATGCTCTCCAGAAGGTGGTATCACCATCGTGAGGACATCTCCAGGTTGGAGTGTTTTCAAAACAATCTCATGACGGCCATTGACGAGTAATTCTCCGTGCGATTTGACATGTGCTAAAAACGTTCTTGAAATGCCCACTTCTTGCAGAAAAGAACGCATCATCATCGGATACTCGTATGGGTAATTCCACGTTAAAATCAACGGACTTCCTCACTTCCATTACAATTTACTTCACGAGAACCAATAAATGCATCTTCTACTCGGTCCCAGAATGGAGTATGGCGGTAAGCTGCAAATGAAATACGCTCCTTGCTAATTTTTAATTGAATCTCTTCTATCTCATTCCCATCATACGTTAAATGATCAATCGCCATCACCATTCCTTCTTCACTTTCAGGACGAAGGGTCAATACATTATCTTTGGCGAAAATCATTGGTGAGCTGAGTGTACGATAAACTCGATTATTAATAGAGGCCATTTCTGCCATTTGCATCACTTCAGCACGTGGATGCACGACCGCTCCACCAAGAGACTTGCTAAGTCCTGTTGAACCAGTTGGTGTCGCAACGCAAAGACCATCTCCACGGAAGTTTTCAAACAAATCACCATTAATAAAAACTTGGCAGAATAACGTACCGTTTACTTTGCGTAAAGTTGCCTCATTTAAAGCTGAATAATGTGCTGTTTCACCATTTTTTAGCTTAACAGTCACATCTAGTAAAGGATAGCTGACACGCTCCCCTTTATCCTTTTTTAATGACTCGATTAATTCATCCACTTCATAATTTCGCCAATCCGTATAAAATCCGAGGTGCCCAGTATGAATCCCGACAAAGCGGATTTGATCTAATTGATTACGATAATGATGGAAAGCTCCTAAAAGAGTTCCGTCTCCACCAACTGTAATCACAATATCTGGATGTTCATCATCTCTAGTAAATTCTCCTTGTTGGCAAAGATGGTTAAAGGCATTCATGACTTCTTTCGTTTTTTCTGATTGATTTCCATATAAACCGACTTTCATGACCTACCTCCGTTTCTTTCTTTTTCTTTGATTTTCCTTACAAATTGCAAAAATATATTGCGCTTCCTGAATTTCCTCTCTGATTTCAGACATTTCCTCATCGAGTAAAAAGGCTGCTTCCGCTGCACGTTCTAATCGTTCATGAATCGCTTCAGGGAATTCTCCTTTATATTTATAGTTTAAAGAGTGTTCAATCGTCGCCCAAAAATTCATTGCTAATGTACGAATTTGAATTTCCACTAAGATCTTCGTTTCCCCTTCAATTCGTTGAACAGGATACTCCAACACAAGGTGGTAAGAGCGATATCCACTTGCCTTTTTATTTTGAATATAATCTCGTTCAATCACGATTTCAAAGTCGTTTCTTTGACGAATTAGACGAACAACTTCATAAATATCATCAACGAATTGACACATAATACGAAGTCCAGCAATATCTTGTACGCCTTCTAGGAATTCTTCTCTAGGAATATTACGAACTTGCATCTTTTCTAGAATACTCTCTGGCGTCTTCACACGACCTGTGATAAATTCAATCGGAGCATGTCTGCCTTCTTGACGATACTGACGACGTATTCCTTTTAATTTAATTTTTAATTCTTCAATTGCTTGATAATACGGAGCTAGAAAGGCTTCCCAATCTTCAACAAGCGGCGTTTCCAACTTTTCCATATTTCCACCTACTTTTTTTCATTTCCGTTCTCTATCATACCATATTTTATGTAAAAGCTTGACTAATTAATGCGATTTTTTTCAATTCTCCCTCATTTTGAGATACAATAGAATGCTGAAGGAGGGAAAAGTTTGTTACAAGTAGAAAGAGAATTTAAAAATTTACTGACCAAGAGCCAATATCATTCGCTTCTAGAGGATTTTAAGCCCCTCTTATCTAAAGAAATCACCCAAACCAATAGTTATTATGATTGGGATGGAATCCTCCAATCTCATAAAATGGCACTCCGTATTCGAATTGTTGAGGGAAAAACCATTGGAGAAATCACTTTGAAAATCCCTCAATCTAGTCTAGAAGTATTGGAATTCACTCATGAATTGCCTGTTGAAATACTTCACCAATACAATGAACAAAAGCAATTTACGCTTCCTTTATCCATTAAAGAGACTTTAGAAAGTAATGGAGTCTTTATCGAAAAGGTCGAACAAACTGCTCTATTAACCACTCATCGATTTGAAGGTCCCTTATCTAACAACGAATGGCTTGTTCTAGATGAAAGTTACTATAACGGGAAAGTGGACTATGAAATGGAGATGGAAGTTCAGAATCTCTCATTAGGGGAAGAAGTCTTTTTGAAGATTCTTCAAAAGTATCAAATTCAACGAGAACAAGCAGAAAGTAAAATTAAACGAGCCCTTTCAAGTCTCTCCTCCTAAGCAAGGGAACCGCATTTTATTCTGAATTTTTTAGGAACTATGTTACAATAAAATTACAAAAATAAAGTTAGAGGAACAGAGGTGTCGGATTTTGAGTACCTACGAAACAAAAAATCTATCAAAAAACACTTCACACGAAAAGATTTTCGAATTGTTTTTATTCGTGAATCCCTTGGGAACATACTGTTATCGCTGTGAAAATGAATTACTAAAATTTGTACGTAATTCTGAATTTAAAGTGCATTATCACTTTTTAACATTTCATAATTTACAGACCGTTAATCAATATATGAAAAACCAAAAATTACCTGTAACGGATTTAGATTTACGAAATGATATATACATGAAAATTTATGATGCAGCCCTCTCATATAAAGCTGCACTCCTACAAGGAAAACGCCTTGGACATCAATTTTTGATTGAATTACAACAACAAATTCATCAACATAAACGCGAATACAATGATGACTTGTTAGAAGAAATATTAAATAAAATCGAAATTGATAAAAAGATGTTTTACGAGGATAAATCTAGCTCCGCTGTAAAAAAAGCCTATGATCGAGATCTTCAAATTGCGCAAGAGATGAATGTTACACATACTCCTTCCCTTGTTATTTTTGATAACTCTAATCAACCTTATGGATTACTTTTAGCTAGTAGCATTACAGCTGAGACCATTGCTGAAATTTGTAATGGTGAGCCTTTACCAGGGTATCACTCTACAAAAAAATTAGTAGGAACACATACAAATGAACCTCAAAAATTTGATAAAGTGGTCAATATGAATTTAAATCGCTATTAATTATCTCCCAACTAGAGTTTTTAGTTGGGCTTTTTTTATAAAAAATTATTAGCTTCCCATTATTTCTTTTAAAACAAAAAAAGTTCGTAAGAAAATTTCTTACGAACCTTTTTTTGTTTTAGAACCAATTAATTTTTGAGATTATTCACTCATTAAAGCTTCTAATTGAGATAGACGTTTTTCAAATACATCAAATGCATCATATAAGTAATTTTTCTTCGTCATATCTACTCCAGCTTTCTTCATGACTTCGATCGGAGCATCACTACGTCCTGCACGTAAGTAATTTAAGTAAGCTTCTAAATCTTCAGGAGTCCCATGTAAAATCTTATCTGATAAAGCAGTTGCTGCAGCCATACCAGTTGCATATTGGAATACATAGTAATTCATGTAGAAATGAGGAATACGTGCCCATTCGTATGCAATTTGTTCATCTTGGATGACATTCGCATAGTATTTAGCGTTGATTTCTCCATAGACTTTTGCAAGAGATTCTTGCGTTAATGGTTGACCTTGTTGATCCATTAAGTGGATTTGATGTTCAAATTCCGCAAATTGTGTTTGACGGAAAATGGTTGATTTGAAGCGGTGTAAATAGTTGTTTAAGATATATTTTTGCGCTTCTTTATCTGTATGTTTCTTCAACAAGTAATCTGTTAAGATGTTTTCGTTTGTTGTAGAAGCAATTTCTGCTAAGAAGATTGAGTAATCTCCGTATTGTTTTGGTTGTGTATTACGAGTGAAGTAGCTGTGGGCACTATGTCCTAACTCGTGAACTAATGTGAAGAAGTTTGATAATTCATCATGCCAGTTCAACAAGATGTATGGTGCTGTTGAGTATGCCCCACTTGAGTATCCACCACTACGTTTACCGATGTTTTCAGCAACGTCGATCCAACGATCAGCATAAGCTTTTTTCATGATTTCAGCATATTCTTCTCCAAGTGGTAGTAAGGCTTCACGACTTGCTTTTGCTGCTTCTTCGTAATTATATTTAATTGGAGCGTCTCCAGTAATTGGTACGTATAAGTCATACATATGCAATTCATCTAAGCCTAATGCTTTTTGTTGTAATGCGATATAACGGTGTAGTAATGGTAATTTTTCGTTTACCACTTCTACTAAAGCATCGTACACTTCTTCCGGAACTTGGTTTGAAGCAAGTGCTGCTTGGCGTGCTGAGTCATAATTATGCACTAGAGCGCTGAAGTTGTGACCTTTCACTTCTGTACCAAGTGTGCTTGCAAATGTATTTTTCAAGTTGATGTATGGTTTGTATAATGTTTCGAATGCTTCCTTACGAACAGCTTGATTTTTAGATTCGATATATACTGAGTAGTTTCCGTTTGTCAATTCAACTTTTTCGCCATCTTCAGTTGTGATTTCGTCAAACTTGATGTCAGCGTTATTTAATAAATTGAACGTTTTGCTTGCACCTTGGAACACTTCACTGGCTTTTGATAATAAAGCTTCTTCTTTATCTGAAAGCACGTGACCTTTTTTAATACGCGCTGTTTCTAATAATACACGGAAGTCTTCTAATCCTGGTTCTTGTTTGAAATATCCTTCGAACTCTTCATCGGATAATGCTAAGATTGCTGGACTAAACCATGCAGAAGCGCCTGAAAAATCAATATATGTAGAGAACGCACGTTGATTTAAGACTTGATTTTCGTTATTTGAAGTATCTTGGTCTGCTTTTAAATGTGAGTAAACATAAGCTGTTTCAATCTTATCATCCACTACGTTTAAAAGATTTAAGAATGCTAATAAAGAAGCACCGTCTTTTAGTGCTGTATCTTTTGCAGCAGCTACTGCTGGAATTTGTGATTTTACAAATTCTAAATCTTTTTCAAATCCTTCGTTTGATTCATAAATTGCGGAAAGGTCCCATGTTAATTCTACTGGAACTTCTTCACGTCTTAATGGTTTTTTATTGGCCATTATAATCCCTACTTTCTAAAAGGTTGATAGTCCTAGTGTACTATGAAATGGATTCTTTTTAAAGGTTTTAAGCCAAATTTTACACAAAAAGAGACCAAATGAATCGCTTTTGATTCACCTGATCTCATTAATTAGTCTTCAAGGAAAGTGGCTTTGTCTAAACTATCCGTTCCGATAATCGCTACAAGAATGACATCCTCACGAATGAGAAAATCTGCGAACACTTTTGTATTCAACGATTCATCCTTTCCTTCACGATATCCAATTAAGTTCAAATCATAATCTTTACGTAAGTCTAAATCTCTTAGTTGTTTTCCAACCCATGATTTTGGCGGATAAAATTCCACAAGCGAGATATTGCCATCAAGAGAAATCACCTCAGCTATTTTATGGTGAAGAATGTTCTTTACGAGACGAATTCCTGTTTCCTTTTCTGGATTTACGACACGTTGCGCACCCATCTTCGTCAAGATTTCTGTTGTTGTACGGCCCTTTGCTTTAGCGATGATTTCTGGAACACCCAGTTTCGTACAATGCATCACGGCTAGAATACTCGCTTCTAAACTAGACCCTGTGGCTACCACCACCGTGTCGCAGTCACCGATTCCGATTTCTTTCAACACTTCTTCGTCTGTCACATCGGCAATCACGGCCTTTGTGACAAGTGGCTCAATACGGTTGACGTTTGTTTCATCACGGTCCACAGCAATAATGTCGCAATCATAGTCACTTAGTTGTTTAGCAATGGTCATCCCAAACACACCTAGTCCTAAAATCCCAACTGTCTTTCTCATTACAATCCCTACTTTCTATCCAATTAATAATGGCGCTTTGGCATACTTCATCTCGAGTGCTTTCTTCTTTCGATTTGAAAAACTTAATAGCACTGTCAACGGTCCAATACGACCAATAAACATCAACAACATAATCACAATTTTTCCAAGGAAAGATAAGGTTGGTGTTAAATTCGCTGTTACTCCTACTGTACATACCGCTGATATCGTTTCAAACAAAGTATATAGTAACGGCACATCTGGATCCGTTAAGCTGAGTAAGAATACACTCGTTAGAATTAATGTAGTAAATACGATAAAAATCGTTAAAGCTTTTCTCGCCAATTCTTGCGAAATACGATGATTTCTAAATTGAATCATACGCTCGTCATATACTTCTGAGCGAATAAACAAAAGAACTACTAAGAAAGTTGTCGTCTTCACTCCACCAGCAGTCCCTCCAGGAGAACCTCCAATCAGCATTTGAATAGAATATAAAAGAATGCTAGTTGGATGCGCTGTTGTGTAATCAATCGAAGCAAAGCCTGCCGTTCTCATCGTTACTGTTTGGAAGAAGCTGACAAGCAATTTATCTAAAAATGATAGATTACCTATCGTATTTGGATTATTCCATTCCGTCAACATGGTTAAAACCGTTCCGCTTAAGAGAATAATCCCAGTTAGCCAAAGAACTATCTTCGTATGATAATGCAATCGTCGGTAGAATGATTTTTTCTTTTTGCTCTTTGTAGATTCTCGCATAGATAAATAACTGTTTTTGAAATCAAACCAAACAGAAAAACCAATCCCACCAAGAATAATAAGAGCTGCAATGACTAAATTCAATAGTGGATCCGTTGCATAATTAATCAGACTATTTGAACCTAAATTATCAAATCCAGCATTACAAAAAGCGGAGATGGCTAAGAAAAATGCTGTAAAGATTCCCTTTCCGATTCCTAGTTCAGGAACGAAACGAAAAGATAGAATAACCGCTGCAATCAATTCAATAACGAAAGTATATTTAAAAATCGTTGTTAAATATTTTTTGAAATCCTGACCATCTTCTCGGTTCAAACTATCTTGCAGAGCTAATTTATCCACTAAGGACATCTTTTTCCCAGAATCATAGAGGAAAAAAGCTATGATACTCATTAGTCCCAAGCCTCCAATTTGCATCAAAATCATACAAATAATCTGACCAAAAACATTATACGTTTCGGCTACGGGTTGCGTAAATAGACCCGTTACACACACCATCGATACGGTAGTAAATAAATGGTCAAAATACGTAGCTTGTGAGGTCGCTATTTGCGAAATCGGCAAATTAAGTAGTAATGATCCAACCAAAATCACAATGGCAAAACTGGCTGCAATCCTTTTTGGAATGGAATCTTTCAATAAGAAACGAATCATCTTCGTCCCTCCTATTCTAAACAAAAATACTGCGCTCAAAATAAAAAGAGCAGAATATATTCGATATTCTACTCTTCCTATTGATTAATTACAACCGTTAATGTTTCATTATAATATGGAGAGGAAAAATTATTCCACCACTTGATATTCTTTTTCTTCACCGAAAAATTCATCATACAACGCGCGGATAGCTTTCTTTTCATATTGGTCTAAAATACCAAACATCATCGAAACCTCAGATACCCCTTGATTATATAATTCAATATTGATTTGAGTACGAGCAAGAGTTGAAGCCACACGAGCAGTAGTACCGACCATGTTGACCATCCCTTCCCCTACTAACATAATCAAGCAAAGTCCACGTGTAAAGCTTGCTTCGTCTACATCTAATTCAGCATAGAATCGCTCTACAATAGACTCTAATTGTTCATCAGTAGCATCTTCCCCACGAATGATAATTGTCGCATCATCAATGCCTGTGGGAATATGTTCAATCGATATGCCCTCTTCTTCAAAAATCGTCAATACTTTACGGAGGAAACCAATCTCATGGTTCATTAAGTATTTCTTCACGTAAATACTTACGAAACCTGGTGAACTTGCAATACCGGAAATAACATTTGGAGAAGTCACCTTCCCTTTCATAATGTAAGTTCCACTTGCTTCAGGATTGTTCGTATTACATACATGCACTGGGATTCCTTTTTTGATAGAAGGCAGAAGTGCTTCTGTATGGAATACTGAAAAACCAGCGTACGATAACTCACGCATTTCTGTATAAGATAATACATCGATAGGGAGTGGTTTATGAACAATTTTTGGACTTGCTACATAAATCGCATCCACATCTGTGAAGTTTTCGTACTCATCAGCGTTCACCGCATTGGCTAAAATTGACCCAGTAATATCTGATCCCCCACGAGAGAACGTTACGATTTTTCCTTCTTTTGTAACTCCATAGAATCCTGGGAAAACAATCACTTCATTTGTTAATTGTAAGTACTCTAATTCATGATAGCTTTCTTCCAAAACGCGAGCTTCCCCTGGAGTATCACTCACCCATAGTTTGGCTTCTCTAGGTCCAACATATTTAGCAGCAAGACCTTCTTGGTTAAAGTAGGACGCGATGAGGCGAGCATTTAAGTCTTCCCCACTTGCTTTATAAGCATCCATTAAATATTCAGAGGATAGATCGTTTCTTTCTTTTAAGTTTTTAAAATGAATTCGAACGAGTTCAAACACTTCTGGTTTTAATTCCAACTCATCGCTGATTTCTTTATAACGGACTAAGATTTTCTTTAATACTTCTTCATCATAATTCCCTTCAATATGAGAAGTTGCTAATTGGATAAGAAGATCTGTTACTTTTTCATCATCAGAAGACCGTTTTCCTGGTGCTGAAACCACTACAATTTTACGACTTGAATCGGATTTTACAATATTAAAGACCTTTCTTAATTGTGTGGCATTTGCTAAAGAGCTCCCACCAAATTTGATTACTTTCATATGACACTTCCTTATTTTTCAATGTACCTAGACTACCAAATTAATGAACGGAACGCAACGAATTTCCACTAATTATATACATTTGTCTTTGAAATAGAAACAGTCTTGAAAACTTGTATTTATCATTCGAGTTTGTTAGTCTTAAATAAAATAAATAAAGGAGGTCACACCATGTCAAAAATGTTGCATACTTGTGTCCGTGTTGAAAATCTAGAAGAAAGCATTCGATTCTACGAAGAAGCATTTGGTTTTAAAGAAACAAGAAGAAAAGACTTCCCAGAACACAAATTCACAATCGCTTATCTCGCTTTTGAAGGAGATGACTATGAATTAGAATTAACATATAACTATGGCCACGGCCCATACGAAATCGGTGACGGATATGGTCATATCGCCATCAGTGCTAAAGACTTAGAAGCTCTTCACGCTGAACACGTTGCTAAAGGCTATGACGTTACAGAATTAAAAGGATTACCAGGACATCCAGCAAACTACTATTTCGTGAAAGACCTAGATGGATACAAAATCGAAGTTATCCGCGAAAAATAGTTCATACATGACATTCCACACTCCCTCTGCTATAATGTATTCTATGCGATGAGGCGACACGCAGTACATAAGAGACTGCGAGTTATGTGGAACAGGCGTGCTTAGGCACACTACCGGATGTAGCTGTTTGTAGTTCGTGATGTGAACACGACCTACTCATCTGAAAAGATGCCACGCTAAGACTAGGAGTTCCTAGTCTTTTTTTATAGTAAAATTATGATACAATAGCAATGAAATTTAGTAATACATACGGAAAGAGGAAACTTCATGAAACAATGTCCATTCTGTCATGAAATGATTGACGAAAAAGAAACACTCTGCCCTTATTGCGGCACCGTTCAAGATGAACTTTCTGCTCCTACTGCCATTGAGCCAAATGATGGAGTTCAAACAGACTTATTAGATGAAAATAATGAACCTACTGCTTCATTCACTACAAAAGTTGAAACGAAAATTCCAGAAGAAGATAACCGTAGTTCACAAGAAAACCGAGTAAAGAATAACCGTTTTGCATATGCAGGTGCGTGGAATAAATTCAAACGATTCTTTACTTTCTTTGGAGAACGTTTGCTTCACCCAACGAATCAATATTCGCGGAAACGTCAATATAGTCGTACTTATGGGTACGCGTTAATTATTTTAGCGACTGTAATGTCTGCATTCATTACAACTCATGTCATTCACACTTTATTTACCCAGTATCAATTATTCGCTGATATTTCAATCTTACCAAGCTTAACAAGTACCCCCAATTATATTTGGATGTTTGTTAGATTCCTGGTATTTTACTTATTCTTCTACCTTGGATTCCCTACTATTTCATATGGGCTAAAACATGTTTTCCAAAAACGTCAACATGTCTTTAACTACTGGTTAACTCAATATGAAGGAATGAATGTCTTAGCAATTCTATTATTAGCCATTGCAACTGTTATGACTTTTATTTCTCCAGTGTGGTTTTTCGTTGGAATCTTAATTGTATTCTTTGCGCATATTTTACTTTATATTGTGACACTAGCCTCATCTATTTTTAAAAGCGCAACAGAATCCTCCATCGATCCAGTATACTTATCACTTATTGGTTTAGTGGTACAATTAATTATCACCATCAGCTTACTTTTAATCTTATTTTAAAATGCAAACAGAAAACCCTGACCATCTCTGGTCAGGGTTATTTGTTGATTTTAACTCTTTTTCATGATTAGAAACTAGATACTCTTTCTATATTTTCTAAGAAGATTTCCTATCAATTGTCCAATTAAACTAATCGCTCCATAGATGATTATATAACTACTGGCAGAGTCATTTAAAATATACACATTCGGAAACCATAATAATCCAACGATAACGGAAAAATACCATCTAAACCCTTTCTTTATAGCGAAGACTAGTGAAATAAGGAATACAATTATAGGGATGACCATCAATAATAGAAAGATGCCACTTCCTGTATCTTTGACTAAATATAATGGAATGAAATAATACATCATGGCAATAACAATATACACGGTATACTTTTTTATCCATTCTTTCATTGCACTCTCCTCCTTTTTACAAGAGCTATCTCCTTAAAAAATTATAACATTAATTTATTTTTAATTTGTGTGACCTTATTGTGATATGGAAGAAAAACAAAAAAACAGCCTTCCAAGAACCTAAAGAGGGGGATTCTAAGAACTTACAGCTGTTCTTAGTTGGTTCTTGTACGACTGCTTTTTGTTTATAATATATTCAATCTGACTTTCCTATTGTTGATTGAATAGATTTTTAATACTTTCAAAGATGGAAGAGAAAAATTGGGCAATTTTATCCAACCATCCTTCGTTTTTGGCTTGTTCGACTAAGCTGTTAATCTTTTCGCCGACTGATTTTGACAAGCTATTTAATTGCTCTAATACTTGTTTGGAATCAATCGCACTTGTATTTTGGTAGTTTTGTGCAAAAGCAACTAATGCATTAATTTGATCTTTAGAAATCACATTTTGCAATGAATTATTCTTCAGCGCATCATTAATAATGCGTTCAATATCTTCTTTGGTCGCTAATTGTCCTTGCTTTTGTTTGAGTTCCGCAAGTTCTTTTTTGATTTCAATCATCGCTTTATCTAGTTTTGAGGAATCGAATCCTTTTTGGTTTGCATTCTCTTGCGCGATTTTATTTGTCACTTCTAATTCCTGTTGAGCTACCTCAGTACGTTTGGCGTCCAGCTGAACTCCATTCGCTTCAAACGCCTTATATACTCCAGTTAATGCAGACTCTCCTGTTACCTTTGATACTGCTGCGACTTCAATTTCCGCATCCGTTACCCCAGCAGTGATGGCCGCATTGGCATATTGCTCAGCTGTCACCAGTGTGATATTTTCAGGTGTCTTAATACGAACCTTCACACCAGTTCCTTTATCTTTCTTTTGAACCATCACTGAAGAAATCATAACAGAAGTGTTTCCATCTCCACTTCCAAGATATTTAATCATATCTTGTCCAGTTGCTTTTTCGGTTTTCACTGTATTCGGATCCTTAATTCCTAATAACTCTGATGTCTGTTTAATTTGTGATTCATTTAATCCTCCGCCATAAACAACGGTCGGCTTGCCCCATTTTTCATTAATGGTCGTTGTATCAATGGCATATGCACTTTTCATGGATAATCCCATCAATGCAAGGACGATTGCGGTTCCTTTCACCCATTTCTTCATGAATGAACCTCCTTTATTTAAAATCGTAACTTACTTGTTACACCTCTAGTATACAAAAAGAACTTTAAGAAAAGAGTGCTCTTTCCTTAAAGTTCTTTATCTATTTGTTTAAGAATTTGTTAACGTCTTCGAGTAAATGCCTTCATAGTTGTTGGTGAGAAAAGCATAATGATTGGGTAAATTTCCAAACGTCCTGCAATCATCCCAATTGAAAGGACAAATGTATTGAAATCCGAATACATCGAGAAGTTGCTTGTAGGCCCAACTTGACCAAGCCCTGGCCCGATGTTGTTAAAGGTTGCGGCCACACTTGAGAAGGCTGTTGTAAAATCGCCTGCTTCAAATGAAACGCAGAGTAACAATACGAGGAAGAACAGTACATACACGATTAAGTAGTTGGCAATACTCTTCTCCATCTTATTGTCGATTGGTTTTCCATTCATCGTTGGTACAAAGACACGGCGAGGTTGCCCCATACGTTTTAATTCGGCAATCGCACTCTTGAAGTACACGATAACACGAGAAACTTTAATCCCTCCGGCTGTTGACCCTGCGCATCCTCCAATAAACATCAGAAGTAGAAGGAGCACATGTGGGAACAAGCCCCAGAGTCCAAAGTCGACCGTTGAATATCCGGTTGTCGTAATAATCGATGATACCGTAAAGAAGACGCTACGAATCGGAACTCCTAAAGCCGTTTGAGTAATCGTCAATACGGTAAAAATAATCATCGTAAAGCTGAGAACAATTCCGACATACGTACGCACTTCTTCATCTTTAATCACATCTTTAACAGCGCCTAAAAGGACAAAGTAGTACAAGTTAAAGTTGATTCCAAAGAGCATCATCCCTACTCCGATAATCCATTCCACAGCTGCAGGATTGGCGTAAATACTAAATCCAGCATTGTTAATCCCGAAACCACCTGTTCCAGCTGTACCAAACGCTAGAAGCAAGGCATCAAAGAGTGGTACTTGGAAGACGACCAGAATAATCACTAGTACAGCAGTCATTGCTAAATAAATCATATATAAGATTTGTGCCGTATGCGCTAATTTCGAAACAAGTTTCCCAAACACAGGTCCAGGGACTTCCGCACGCATTAATTGCACGGATTCGGAACCATGACTTGGCAAAATCGCAAGTGCAAATACCAGTACCCCCATCCCCCCGACTAAGTGAGTGAAACTTCTCCAAAATAATGAAGAATGCGCTAATACAGAAAGGTCTGGAATAATGCTTGATCCTGTTGTTGTTAATCCACTTGCTGTTTCAAAGAAAGCATCTACCACATTTGGAATTTCACCTGTAAAGACAAAGGGTAATCCCCCAAAGAAAGAGAGTAAAATCCAACTCAACGCAACGGTAACGACCCCGTCTCGCGCCATAATTTTAAGTGGCTCAGGTTTTTTAAAGCTTAAGAGAGAGCCAATTACAAGCAACATCAAAATCGTACCAGCATAAGCAAGTTTTTGAGTATGTGACTCCTGATAAATAAAGCTAACAATTAGTGGTAAAGCTAAAAGTGCTGCTTCAACTTGAAGCATTTTCCCCACAAAATAGCGAACTGTTTTTATATTCATTGCGACACCTCTATTCCAAAATGTCGTTAATGTCGTCAAAGTCTTTTTCCGTTGTCACGACGATTACCTTATCAAATGGTTCAATGGTATCATTTCCGGCAGGATAGATTAGTTGTTGTCCACGAACAATAAACGCAATCAAGAGATTTGATTTTGTTTTGAGTTCTGATAATGGAATGCCACAAATCGCACTATTCTTTTGAACACGGAATTGCAGTGCTTCAACTTGGTTATCTGCTAAACGGTATAATGCTTCAACATTTGAGCCTTGAGTATTTGAACGTGAACGAACGAATTGAATAATTTCATTAGCCACGATATGTTTTGGAGTCACAACTGATTGGCTGTCAAAACCTTTAAATACTTTAAGAAGAGCTGGACGACTCATCTTCGTAATGATCTTTTGAACGCCTTGTTGTTTCGCATAGGCAGAAAGGATTAAGTTTTCCTCGTCAATCCCTGTCATCGATACAAACACATCATATTCTGTAATGCGTTGTTCCTCTAATACATCGTGATCAGTTCCGTCGGCATGAATTACTGTTGTATGTGGAAATGCATAGCTTAAAGTTTCACTGCGCTCTTCATTTACTTCAATCACTTTCGTATCGATTTTAGTTTGTTTCAACATATTGAGTAAATAATAGGTGATACGACCACCACCAACAATCACGGCCGAAGAGACACTCTTCGTTTCTTGTCCTGTTAATTTTAAGAAATTACGTAAGTCAGGATAAGCTCCAGTAATATACACATGATCTCCTGCTTCTAGTGTTGAATCTCCGTCCGGAATAAAGCTTTGTTCGTTACGATGAATCACACAGATTAAAATAGATTCAAAACGATTACGCACTTCTTTTAAAGATAATCCAGCAAGACGTGATCCTTCATTGATTTCCAATTCCAGTAAGCTCACTCGATTTCCAACAAAATTTTCCACACTTAATGCAGAAGGATAATTAAAGTTATTCGCGATATCACGGGCAGTAGAAAGCTCAGGGTTAATCAGTAATGAAATTCCTAAACTTTCACGAATGAGTTGTAATTGTTGTGAATACTCAGGATTACGCACACGTGCAACTGTATATTCCGCCCCAATTTTTTTCGCAAGAATTGATGCAATAATATTAATTTCGTCCATTTCCGTTACGGAAATAAAGATGTCACAGTTTTCCACTCCTGCTTCCACAAGAATATCGTAACTAGCACCATTTCCACAAATTCCCATAATATCGAATTTGTTTAAGAGTCGATCAATTAAATCTTGATTTTTATCAATCAATACAATGTCATTTTCTTCCGTTGAGAGTTCTTGGCAAATGACTTCGCCGACTTTCCCCCCACCGACAACAACAATTTTCATTTAGTTTCCTCCAGATTGAAAATCTTATACCCTCCTATTTTACCCGTCTGGTGCGGAAAGGTCAAAGTTTATCTTGTTTTCTAAAGGTGCAAAGCATGTTACACTATGGTCGGAGGCAACTATGAACGAACACGAATTACAAAACTTAACCGAGGAGATTTCGCGCACGTCTTTTCACCGCGAATTCACGCACAAAATCACTTATAACAATCGTCTACGCTCCAGCGGTGGTCGTTATCTTCTGAAGACGGGAAATATCGAGATTAACCCCCTTGTCGAACAAGAACTGGGGCTAGAAACTTTGACTGGCGTCATTAAACATGAACTCTGCCATTATCACTTGCATCAAATAGGTGGCGGCTATCGTCACCGTGACCAAGACTTCAAACGCCTGCTCGCTCAGGTAGGTGGAAGTCGATTTGTCGAGCGAATGAGAGATCCGAACTTCATTTACGAATGCACATCGTGCCATCACCGCTACCCTAGAATGCGTAAGATGAATACAAAACGCTATGTGTGCGGAAAATGTCACGGAAAACTAATCCTTTTAGATTGAAATTCCAACAAACATTTGATAAACTGAAATAGTTCTGCGGTCGTGGCGGAATGGCAGACGCGCTGTCTTGAGGGGGCAGTGGGTGTATACCTGTGCGGGTTCAAGTCCCGCCGGCCGCATAAAGAAAATGAAACACCCTAGATGGATGACCATCTAGGGTGTTTTTGTGGTTGTAAATCTAAATATTTTTGTGCAGTGATGAAGGCAAACTCACCGTCACCCAACATTCACACTGTGAATATTGGCTGAACGCTTTTGCTCACATCCTGTGTAGTTGAGTTCAGGCTCGTAGCTTTCGCGTTCCTTTCCGACAATTATCCGCACGTCCTTATCGGACGCTTGCGTTAATTTCGGTAAAGGGTCGAAAGCTGACCACTCGCCTTCACATCCCTGTATAGTTGAACTCGGGCTCACAGGACTGACGTCCACTTCCTGATATGTCCGCACGACTTTTTTCAAAGTCCCTTGCGGCATATCAGTCCAGTGATTCAGTCCTGAGCGTTCGCCCTCGTATCCTGCTGTAGTTGAGCTCGCAAAAGCATAGGCTCAAGCCTTTCGAGTTTAGTCCGC
>NZ_KV786433.1:21188-101074 GCF_001806915.1 Granulicatella sp. HMSC30F09
TCATCGCCTATAAACGCCTTTTCTCACATCCTTAACGCATCGTCACAAATTCTTCGCTTCCCGTAGGATGAATGGCTACGGTTGCATCGAAGTCAGCTTTAGTGGCTCCCATTTTAATGGCTACTGCGAAGCCTTGAATCATTTCATCAACGCCATATCCAATCCCGTGAAGTCCAACTACTTTTTCATCTTGTCCTGCTGTAATCAGTTTGAAGCTCATTTGTTGGCGATGACTTGTTACTGCTGAATACATTCCAGCAAAAGTTGATAAGTATGTTTTCACGTTTTCTTTCCCATACTCTTTAACGGCTTGTTCTTCACTAAGCCCTACTGTTCCAATGGCTGGGTGTGAAAAAACAACTGTCGGAATCGTTGTGTAGTCCATTTTGGCGTTTGTTTGTCCGTTAAATAAACGTTCTGCTAATGTACGGCCTGCTTTAATCGCTACTGGTGTTAATTCTTTTTCACCAGAAACGTCACCCAGTGCGTACACTCCTTCAGCCGTTGTTTCTTGGTACTCATTCACTTTGATAAATCCACGTTCTGTTAATTCAACACCTGCTGCTTCAAGGTTTAATCCAGCTGTATTTGGAACGCGTCCTGTTGCCCAAATCACTTTTTCAGCAGTGAAACTTGTTCCATCTTCAAATTGAATTTCCACACTATCATTTTCTAATTGAACGAGTTTTTGAGGCACTTTATTAGTATGCAAAGTTGGTCCTGATTTTTCCATTTCCTCAACTAGCACTTCAATAATCGAATGATCGAAGTTACGAAGTGGACGATCGCGGCGAACAAATAGGTCTGTCTTTACGCCTAGAGCATGTAAAACACCCGCAAGTTCTACGGCAATATATCCAGCACCTAAGATGGCTACTGATTGTGGCAACTCATCCCATGCAAATACATCGTCAGAAGTGCCTCCAAGTTCTTTCCCTTCTACATTTGGAATCGCAGGTTTTGCGCCTGTTGCAATCACAATATGTTTTGCACGATACTCTTCCCCATTCACTTCAATCGTGTGGGCATCAACAAAGCTTGCATATCCTTTAATTAAGGTCACGTTGTTACGTTCAAATGTTCCATTATAAGAAGCGCGTGAACGGTCAATATACGCTTCACGATTTTTCTTTAGTGTCTTAAAATCGAATTTTACATTTTCTGCTGTAAATCCATAATCTGGTCCATACGCGTGAATCGCTTCTGCAATTTGCGCTCCATACCACATAATTTTTTTAGGAACACAGCCGATATTTACACAGGTTCCTCCAAGTAAGTTTCCTTCCACTACAGCTACTTTTGCACCATGCATAGCAGCACGATTGGCTGTGGCAATACCACCACTACCGCCACCGATAGAAATTAAATCAAATTCTTTCATTCATTCTTCCTCCTTTTTGTCACATTCATTCTATCAGAACACTTTTGCTTTTGTCTTAAACCCTGCTCATAGAATTAGTTTAGGCACAGAAAAAAATGATTACTTCTAAGCCTTGCGGTTTTATTTTATAATCGCTGTTACGGGGCACCGGACCAAGCCTTAGTCTTGCTCCTTCGAAGCTTCAAACGGGAGTAAGACCAAAGACAAAACAGGACTCACAGTGTGAGTCCTGTTTGCTTTGTAGTCTTACCCCCGCAAGGCTGATTAGGATTAAGCGAATCACAAGTGATGAAGCTTGATTCAATCAGCTACTGCGTCTAACTTTATAAACTGTTTTAACTACGGAACAAGTTCCGACTCCGCGTAGTTCACATTCGATGCGATTCCCGTTACTGCGATTATAAAAATCCGCAGGCTTTTTCGTAATCATTTCTTTAGTGCTATTCATTTTTATGAGACAGAGTTTAAAAATACTCTGATAGAATTATGTGCCCAATAACGGCCTCTTCGCTCCTTACTAATGTGCTAGAACATTATTTCTGTTATTAAGTTTTGGAGCGTAGTGCTGTCTAGTTTGTTCGCTTAGTGCTCAACGATTATAGCTTTTCTAGCCAGATAGCGCAAAGAGTTTGGACAGCTGGGACAACAGTAGTAATCGAACCATGGTTATCGTATGCCTTATACCAGAGTTTGCCAGTTGAATCGAAGGCGTATTGGTACACCACAATCCAGTGATTTTTATACGGGCTACCTAGAGCGGCAGTTGTTCCTACAATAACAGGAACTCCGTCTTCTAGAAGGCTGGGTGTGACTTTTTCACTAAATAAATTAAAGCGTGTCTTATAGCCGTATTTCTTCCACTCGTCATTGAGTCCGCGTTGCACATCCCAATAAAAGGTTCCCCGATATGGGAACGCGTATTCAATGGAAGCTTCCATGCCTTTTAGAAGCTCATCCATCGTTTGTGTCACGACTTCTTCGCGTTTTGCCATCAGTACTGTTAACGCTGCAGCAGCATACGTCCCACAAATTCCTGGCGTCTTTCCATTTACATAAGCTTTAAACGGTTCCATTTCACTTTCAGGAAGACCTGTCCACTCAACAGTCTCTTCTAATGTGTGTTTTTTCTCCCACTTCATTCGCATCCTCCTTATTTTTCAAAATGGTATTCTTTTACTTGTAGATTTTCGTCTAAGTCAAATACAAGCGGTGTTCCAGTTGGGATTTCAAATTTTAAGATTTCGTCTTCACTAAGATTCAATAAATATTTCACTAAACTACGTAGAGAATTTCCATGAGCTACAACAAGAACATTCTTACCGTCTAGTAAATCCACTGCAATCTTATCTTGCCAAATTGGAAGTACGCGTTCTAAAGTTGTTTTCAATGTTTCCCCTTGAGGAAGGTCCTTCACTTGTAAATGTTTGTAGCGTGGGTCTTGGGCTTGTTTAGCGGCTTCTTCCTCACTAAGAAGTGGAGGCATCACGTCATAAGAACGTCTCCAAAGCAACACTTGTTCATCGCCGTATTTTTCACGGGTTTCTTGTTTGTTGAGTCCTTGTAAGGCTCCATAATGGCGTTCATTTAACCGCCAACTCTTCGTCTCTGGTAAATAGTCTTGATTTAATTCAGACAAGACGATATGACCTGTATGGATGGCTCTTTTTAATACGGATAAATATACATGATCAAATTGAATGCCTAATGAGCGTAATACTTTCCCTGCATGATGAGCTTCTTGTTCCCCTTTTTGAGTCAATTCCACATCGCTCCAACCAGTAAATAAATTGAGAGCATTCCATTCACTTTCTCCATGTCGAACAAATACTAATTTCATTTTTATTCCTTCTTTCTGTGAATCTATCTTTATTGTACGCCTGTTTTCTGAAACTTTCAAAGAAGGTTTCCCAACACCTTGCAATTTGCCCTCCCTTATCATTTAGTGGTAAAATAAACTGATATCATTTTCATTAGATTAATTGGTATAAAAATTACCTGAAAGGACCATTATGAAACTACTAACGATTATCGGAAAAATAAAACGATTCTCGAATCAGGACTTAGCGCTATACTTACTCATTATTAGTAGCTTCCTTCCGTTTTATTTATTCCTAACATTGTTTGGCTTATATATCATACTTCTTGCCTTTACCGGGAAATTAACACAAGTTCTAAAAGACCTCGTGTCACACCCATTTTTACTAACATTCATTGGATTTAGCTTTGCCGTTTCGATGGTGTCTGGAAACTATATTGGGGCTGTCATCTCAATTGGCTTTTTGATGTATGCTATATTTTTCAATTATTATCAAAGGCGATTAACACCGGACTTTTTCCATATTGTTCTGCAGACCATCTTACTGCTTAGCATTTTTGCCGCTGGATTTGCATTTTTAGAACATTATGAGATTGTTCATAAATTTAACTACACCTTCCTCTCACCGAAGATGCAAGTATGGCACCAAAACCGTGCCGAAGTAACCTTTTTTAACCCGAATTATTACGGAATCATTTGTTGCTTCTGCATTATGATTGCCTTCTACTTACTTAGCATCACAAAGAGTTGGTTCTGGAAATTCATTGGAGCTGTTGCGATTGGAATTAATCTATTCGGCCTCAGCTTCACTCAAAATAGAACGGCTTTCCCAGCGATTATCTGTGGAGCCATTATTTATCTCTTTACAACGATTCGAAACTCGAAAGCATTCTGGCTTAGTATTGCTGCTTTTGGAATTGGACTGATGTTCCTCTTCTCTAACGATATTGGGGTTCGTATGGGAACTCTTGATTCTTCTATGGAAGAGCGGATTTCGATTTGGAATTCAGGAATGGTTCTCTTTAAACAAAATCCATGGTTTGGCGAAGGTCCTCTAACTTACTTGCACAGTTTTGCAAGAATCGGTGCTCGCTACCATGAACACGCACATAGTTTATATATCGATACACTTTCAAGCTACGGAATTATCGGAACATTGCTTCTTGCAATAGCTTCTTTTAAACCTGTTCGCATGATTTTAGAAATGAGTCGTGATCCAAAGAAACGTCCAATCGTTGGACTCTATGTGTCACTCATCGTTGTACTTTTCGTACACGGCATATTCGATGTGGCCATTCTTTGGGTACAAAGTGCATTCCTATTCTTATTAGTGATGACAAGTATCCCTATGTGGCTAAAACAAGAAGAAAATAAAATGCCTCATGAATAGCAAACAGTAAAACTCCCAACTTTCACTTTCGTGAAGGTTGGGAGTTTTTGTTGCCTTATTTTGTTAAGTTACGGATGTTTTTGAAGATATCTTTATGGTTTTCAATCTTCGTATCATTTCCGATCACGACAAACGCGTTTTGATCCATGATGGCTTTCATCGTTGGAGCGTATGCGCGTACCTTTTCAGGAGTTGCCGCTAAGATTTCATCACGGAACTGTTGCACTTTCTCTTGCGTCAAATGCGTGAAATAACGAGTGAAGGCTACTGCACCTTTTTGAGCAGCTGAAAGTGGACGGTCAATCGTACTGAATGTACCAATCAAGTTCTTTTCAAATTCCGCCTCTGACAAGTTAAAGTTTTCTAAGTACTCCACTTGTCCATCATAACGTTCAAGAGTTTCAACAATATTCGGGTCGCGGTAAGAAAGACCTGCAACGTCCCCTTTATCATTGATGACACTCATACCGCCATACGCCCCCCCTTGAACACGAACCGTATTCCATAAGTAATCGAGTCCTAGAACTGATTTCAAGAATAAGTTCATACCGTTCACTGGAACCCCTAGAAGCGTTTGGTTATATCCTTTTGCGACATAGTTGATTTCTTGGGCTGTCTTGAACCCTTCATTTAAGACTTCCACTGGATTTGTAAAGGCTTGTTTTTCAACTTTGTGATTTCCAAGATGTTTGAAGAAGTCCGCTGATACTTGTTTGAAGTGGTCGAAATCTTCCTTGCTTCCGACAAAGGTTGCCACTAATTGGTCAGTTGTTAAAATCGTTTTTAACACGGCTTTTAAGCGGTCGATAAAGGCTTGAGGTTCTGCGTCAAAACCAGCCGCCACTTCGCAAATAAAGTCATAGTAGTCGATTCCTTCAAGCGATTGTGAGTATTTCGCGCCTTCGTAGTAGTAAGACTCTAAACGACGAAGTGCTGCCACGTGTGAACCATAGTTGAAGTTCATCTCTAAGTCCGCTTTCACATTGAGTAAGAGCTCTTTAATCTTCTCTACATCATCTAAGTTCGAACGATGAACGATTTCTTCAATCAAACTCAAAAGCTGTGGTTGATATTCCGACAAGGCTTTCCCACTCATAGTGAATTTAGGATAGTAGATATTGTCCGCTACGGATTCTGTAATCACTGTCGCGTTAGTGCCGATGCCACCAGTGTAGAAGTCGATTTCTGTGCTGAGTGCTTCATCTGTGAAGTTCTCCGTTCCAACTTCCCCTAACACTTCCGTTAAGAAGGCCACAACTGGAATATCTTCAGTCTTCACGCCTGATAAATCGAAGTAATATTTCACGTAAGAAATGCCTGCTGTGAAGTCTTCATAGTGTAAGAAGGTTGGTTTGCCTTCTTGTTCTTCAACAGTTAGTGGTAATGGCTTCACTTCGCGGTCGATATCTTCAATCGAGAGTTTTGGCAATTTCGCCAAATCTTCTTCCTTGTCAGGAGTTGTTTGACGTTCTAATAATTTTTGAGTTTCTTCAACCAATGCTTCTAATTCTTCGTCACTTAGTGAAGCCTTATAGGCAGCTAAATGTTCTTTTAGCGCTTGGTCTTTACGCTCTAGAAGTCCTGGTTCAGGAGAAAGTGTAATAACTGCTGAGTGCGTATTCTCTAATAGCGTACTTTGAATTAATTTTTCGAAGTATCCATTAGTCATTTCTCTTTGAATCTTATCTAAAATTGGTTGGTACTCAAATGTCTCGAACACATTTCCACCATATAGCCAGCTTGTTAGCGCGTTTAGAGAATACAGAATTCCTTTAGGAGTAGAACCTTCTAAAGCTGTAAGCTCTTTGTATCGGAAAGCTGCTTTGTTTAATGCCGCTTGAATAGCTTTTTGAGGAATTCCTTCTTCAACGAGTCGTTTTAATTCTGTTTCAATAATTGTAATAAATTCTTCTTTTGCAGAAGGATTTGTATCTTTCAGAACAATTTCAAATATAGGTGAATATGTTGCTGCGCCAAAACCACCAGATACATCAGAACCAAGGCCTGATTTCAAAAGTGCTTTTTTAATAGGTGCTGTATTACTTCCTAAAAGAAGTTCGTCTAATACCGCTAAAGCAATTAGCGATTCAGCATTCGTCCCTTTTCCTGCAGCCCAAACATAAGCGAGCAATGTTTTGTTTTCTTCAGATTCTTCTTGAGAAATCGAGAATTTTGCTTCTAATTCATGTCTTTTTTCAAACGGAACTTGTTCAACAGGACCAAAATCATATTCTTTTGGTTCGAACGCATCAAAGTATTCACTTAACTGACCAAAAGCAAGGTCTAAATCTAGATTTCCGTATAATGTTACGCGAGCATTACTTGGATGATAATATTTATCATGGAAATCCACAAATTTCTCTTGTGTTAAGGTTGGGATGCTAGCAGGCATTCCTCCTGAAATATGTTTATACACCGTATCTGGATATAAAGTTGGTTCAATTAAACGATATAATTCTGATTCTGGTTGGGAGAAAGCCCCACGCATTTCGTTATAAACAACGCCTTTATAAATCAGTTCATCGTCTGCATTTTCTAAGTGATAATGCCATCCCTCTTGCATTAAAATTTGAGGATCATGCTTGAAGTTCGGATAGAACACAGCATCTAAATAAACAGACATTAAATTGGTAAAATCTTTTTGATTACGAGAAGATACAGGATAAACTGTTTTATCCGAATAAGTCATCGCATTTAAGAAAGTATTTAGTGATCCTTTTAATAACTCTACAAAAGGTTCTTTCGTTGGATATTTTCTTGATCCATTTAATACTGAATGCTCAATAATATGCGCAATTCCATTATCATCATATGGTGGAGTTCTAAACGCGATATTAAAAGCCTTATTATCGTCTTCGTTCTCTAAATAAAGAACTTCCGCTCCTGTTTTTTCATGTTGATATAAATACCCTACTGAACGGATATCTGGTAAGTCTCTTTTTTCTAATAATTTAAAGCCTTTAAACTCTTTTGGCATAAAATTCCTCCTTCTTCTTAAAAGGTTTTCACTTATTTTAACATTTTTGGTACAAAAAAAGAAGATTAGGGACTGAATTAAGTTGTTTAGCGAAAATGCTGGATTAACAATAAATGAAATCACAAATTTATAGACGTGTGTGTCCATTTATTTACTAGAATATTTTCATATTTTTAAAATGTAACATATATGTTACATTTTACTTTTTTAAGACTTCTTTTCCGTCGAAAATTTACTATTCAAATATTTAATAGAAATTCATTGAACTCATATAATTTTAGTTCAGAATTAAAACGATTCCTCTTTGATTTTGGTAAACTAAGGGGAATATTTTGTTGTGGAAATATCTTTTTCCAATATTTTTTCTATATACGCTCTATTTCCTTGACTAATTATTAGATTTTTATTTATATAAAAATCGCTTCTTTTTATATACTAAAAGTTTACTTTAGGGAATATTTCTTATTTTTGTAAGAAATATTATTTTCAATTTTTTTGAATCTATTTTGTGGTCACCTTCATGAAAATCTCCACATATAGTGTGTTTTTCTAAAATCTATTATTGGTATCTCGCTCTTACCCCTATAAAAATAGAAAAGGAATTAAGCAACCTCCATCGCTTAATTCCTTCAAAAATGTGAGCACTCAAACTTTCTTTCCCTATATACAAAAATCCCTCAATTCACTTATAAGTAAATTGAGGGAGTTTGCTTTTCTATTGCTTGTTTTGTTTTAATTTGTAGGTCGCATATGCTTTTAAAGAAATCGTTCCAAAAATAGCGACGGTTAATAAATTTAGAATACTTGCGATCCAGCCTTGAGTAAATACAATCGTTGTAGAAGACTGATAGAATAAAACATCTAAGGTTGGGGCAATCAACCCAAAGATTGCAATATTCACTGCAGCTTGAACCACGTTAAATCGAATCATATCGTGTTTTGAAAACACTCCTTGTCGAAGGCTATTTCTTCGAATCGCAAATCCAAACGTAAAACCTAACGCAGCTGAACTTATAGCCCAAGAAATCCATAAATGATCTGTATTGATTAAATCAAACAATACATGGCCAGTAAACCCAACAATGGCAGCTGGAAGTGCTCCAGCAACACCAGCAAAGAGCGCAAGGTACCCATATGCCAACTGAATATATACTCCTTCAATCGGTGTTGTAATCGACGTTACGGTCATTAAAGCAGTCATAATTACAATTCCTAAAATTGTATAGACAACTGTTTTTTGTAATCCGTCTTTCACAATCCTCTCCTCCTCTTAATGCGATGTAGGTTCTTCTCCGATAATTCGAACTTCTGGTTCTAGAGAAACTCCATCTTTTTCTAAAATAACTTTTTGAATATGGCGAATTAGATCCATATAATCTGTTGCCGTAGCGTTGTCAATGTTCACGATAAATCCAGCATGTTTATTGGAGACTTGTGCCCCACCAATTTGATATCCTTGTAAGCCAGCGTCTTGAATTAATTTCCCGGTAAAATATCCTTCAGGACGTTTAAAGACACTTCCACATGAAGGATATTCAAGCGGTTGTTTACTTTGACGTAAATGAGTTAATTCTGCAATTTTTTCGTCAATCTCTTCTTGATTCCCTTTATCTAATTGGAATCCCACTTCAATCACTAAATCTCCAGTATTTTGAATGAAACTGTGTCTGTAACTAAACTCTAATTCTTCAGCAGAATACGTCTTTAAGTGGCCTTCTGGAGTAATCACCTCTACGTATTCTACAACTTCACTGACTTCTCCACCATAAGCACCAGCGTTCATATAAATGGCTCCACCTACACTACCTGGAATTCCACAAGCAAATTCCAAACCAGTTAAGCCATTTTTAGCAGCTTCCTTAGAAACGTCAATTAAGGCTACTCCGCCTTCAGCAACAATTTTTGTACCGTCTACTTTTAAATGAGACATATCATTCAACATAATTACAGCACCAGAAATTCCGCCATCTTTAATGATAACATTAGAGGCATTTCCTAAAATTGTCGTCTGAATATTTTGCTCGCGTAACCAATGGGTGACTTCACTTGCTTCTTGTTTATCCTTTGGAAAAATAAGAATTGCAGCATTCCCACCAGTCTTAGTAAATGTATATTTTTTTAGAGGTTCATTGTAAAAAACTTTTACATTCGGAAACTCTTTTGAAAATACTGTATAGTCCATACTATTCTCCTTAATCGTAATCCATTTAATACTACTATTCTAATGAGTTTACGTCAAATGTTAGGAAACCTTGGGGAGCTTTTGCCGTAACAATTCTTTCACAAATCACATGGCTTAACAAGCTACTTTTTGCAGAAACTGGATTTTCTGATTTTGTCTGAACTGCAATGATAAAGCTATGAATAATCGTCTCAAATCCACGTTTGTACAAAGTAGAATCCCAACTCGTAAATCCATCCAAAACATCATCTTGACCTTGAGTAATCACCAAATCCGTTAAGTTTCGAAGAGAATAAGTTCCACTAGGACTTTGCACTTCAATTCTTTCTAAGTTAGCTCCAGAAGTTTCATTGAATTGAACCAAAGCCGTTTCATTTTCATTTTCTAGGTAAACCGTACATTGTTCTAACACTCCATCCTTTTTCTTATAGAAATAAGTACCATTCGTTGGAAGTGAATCCATTAAGTAAAGTGCTGTATCTAAAGGATGAATAAAGACATCAAAGACTCTAGTTCTTGTATCTTGAGAAACAACAGTACAGTTCTTTTCTGCAATAATTCTCTTCTTATCTTCTACACTTTTTAAGACTTCTACTTTAGGAGCAAAACGTCTATTAAATCCAGCCATGATGAAGGTATCGTGTTTTTTTGCTACTTGATATAACTCCAGAGTTTTTTCATAGCTAGGAGCTACCGGTTTATCGATATAAACAGGAATTCCTTTTTCTAAAAATTGTTTTGCCACCTCGAAATGAGCTTTTGTAGACACATGAATAAAGACTCCATCTAAAGGAAATTGCAATAATTCCTCAATCGTATTACAAGGAATACATCTCCCTAATAATTTAGATTCTCGATTCAACACTTCTTGATTTCGAGTACACATATACCATTTGACATTCCCAATCGAACGCATCACCGGTAAGTAAGCTTTTTGACTAATCGCTCCAACACCAACAATCCCAATATTTAACATTCTTTATCCTTCCCATTCTTGTAGTAATTGATGAACCATTTGAGCAGAACGTTTCCCTGCTTGAACGATAAAAGTATCAAAATCAACAGCAGAGGTCCCACGCTCTGGAATATCTGAAATCGCACGAATCACAATAAATGGCACTCCAAATGCGTGACACGCTTGTGCAATCGCTGCCCCTTCCATTTCAGACGCCATGACATCTGGGAAGTGCTTTAAAATATGTGTTCTTTGCTCACGAGTATGGATAAAGCTGTCAGACGAAACGATAAGGCCTGTATGGCTCTTTAAATCCACCTTAGCAATCGCTTGTTCAATGGACGGTAAGAAGTCCTGGTTCATGGCAAAACGCGCTGGCATGCCCGGCATTTGCCCGTATGCGTAATTAAAAGCTGTTACGTCAGCATCGCAGTACGCAAGCTCTGTTCCAATGACGATATCACCAATTTCTAGAGTTGTGCCAAATCCACCAGCAGAACCCGTATTCATCACCAAGTCTACTCCGAAGCGATCGATTAAAATTCCTGCAGCAAGAGCTGACATCACTTTCCCAATCCCGGATTGGACAAGTACGATTGACTTTCCAACAAGTGTCCCTTCAATAAATTCCCAATTGGCAACGGTTGTTTTCTTTTCAATCGTCATCTCTTCTTCGAGCAGACGTTTTTCTTCTTCCATTGCCGCAATAATTCCAAATTTCATTCTTTCACCTCATCATTATCGTTCGATATGTTTCGCCATCAAGACGATATCTTCATATCCATCACCGATTTTTACACCGTTCTTAAGTCGACCTTCTTCTTCAAATCCACACTTTTTATAGAGGCGACGGGCCTTTTTATTGATAGCTACGACCTCAAGTTCAACACGAGAAAGAGTTGAATAATCCCTCACCCAATCAAGCATTTCTTCCATCATCACGGTCGCAATACCTTGCCCCCAATAGGACTTCAATACACTGATTCCTAACTCTCCACGGTGTGAAAATTTAGGATGTAAGCTACCAGCAATCGAACCGACCGCTATAATCTCGTCTCCATCTTTTGCTAGTAACATATATTGATTTTCGTTTTCGTAGAGCGATTCAATAAACAATTCTTCTTGAGCGATAGAATATCTCAACCCTTCAGCTCCAAAAGAGAGAAAGTCTGTTTCGCTTCCTACTTTTTTACTGTAATCTAATAACGCTTTGGCATCGTCTTTGACTGGAAGTGCGAATGTGATTTCTCTTTCTTTACTCATCTGTTGCCTCCAATTTGTTGATAAATTCTTCGTACTCTTTTCCGTGTGGTATTAGACGAATCACACGTTCAGACTCGCCGTCTCCTACACGGTCGATTTTCACCTTTAAGAACGTTGAAGGAAGTTCATCTTCAATATACTGCGCCCATTCAACGACGCACACGCCACCCGCATAGAAGTACTCTTCAAGCCCTACTTCACTGGCGCCACCACTTTCTTCAATACGATACATGTCCATATGAAATAGCGGCAGTCTTCCTTTACGATACTCGCGAATCAATGTATACGTTGGGCTTTTAATCACACGGTCGATGCCTAAGCCAACAGCTATTCCTTTGGTAAGAGTCGTCTTTCCAGCGCCTAAATCGCCTTCTAGGATTACACAGCTATTTTCAAATAACTCTTCGCCTAGACGCTTGCCTAGTGCCATTGTCTCCTCTTGTGATGTTGTATGTACTTCAAACATGATGATACTCCTTCAACCTTATCTCATTGTCTTGCATAAAAAAAGAGCCAAGACAAACTGTCTTAGCTCATTATAGCATATTTCGCTTATTTTAGAACGCGTCCTAAAAATTCTTTTGTACGGTCCACTTGTGGGTTTTCAAAGATTTGTTCTGGAGTACCTTCTTCTGCGATAACCCCTTTATCCATGAAGACAACACGGTCACTCACTTCTTTGGCAAATCCCATTTCGTGCGTTACAACAATCATTGTTAGCCCTGTGTGCGCTAAGCTTTTCATTGTTTCTAATACTTCGTTAACCATTTCTGGGTCAAGTGCTGACGTTGGTTCGTCGAAAAGCAATACATCTGGTTGCATCGATAATGCACGCGCGATAGCCACACGTTGTTTTTGACCACCTGATAATTGACGAGGTTTTGCATTGATATACGCAGACATTCCTACTTTTTCAAGGAATTCTTTTGCGATTTTTTCTGCTTCCTCTTTTGATTTTTTCAACACTTTCATAGGTCCAACAATACAGTTTTCTAACACGTTTAAGTTGTTAAATAAGTTAAATTGTTGGAATACCATTCCTACGTGAGTACGGTATTCGTAAATGCTCTTGTCATGTTCTAAAATGTTTTGGCCATTGTAGTAGATTTCGCCTGAAGTTGGTTTTTCGAGTAAGTTGACACAACGTAAAAGTGTTGATTTCCCAGAACCACTTGATCCGATAATCGTTACTACTTCCCCTTGTTTTACTTCAAAAGAAATATCTTTAAGAACTTCATTAGTACCGAAAGTTTTACTTAAGTTTTGAATGGAAATTACTGCTTCGCTCATTATGCATTTCCTTTCTGTCTAGTTTTTTCTTCGACTGCTGACATTGAATTTGAGTTTAATGGATCTGAATAAATCACTTCATAGTTATCTGGACCATCTAATTTACGCTCGAAGTAACGTAAGATACGAGTCACTGTGAATGTCATGATGAAGTATAAAATTAATGTGACAAAGAATGTATCAAAGTAACGGAAGTTTTGTCCCGCAACTGTTTTTGTCGCAAAGTACAATTCTGAAACTGAAATTACGTTCAATACAGAAGTATCTTTGATGTTGATAACGAACTCATTCCCTACTGCTGGAAGGATGTTACGAAGTACTTGTGGGAAAACAACATAGCGCATTGTTTGCCAGTGAGTCATCCCGATAGCTTGGCTGGCTTCAAATTGTCCTTGGTCGATAGAAATAATCCCACCACGAACGATTTCTGACATATAAGCCCCTGTATTAATCGATACGATGAAAATCGCAGCGAATGTAACATCTAAGTTAATTCCAAACATTAATGCTGTTCCGTAGTAAATTACCATCGCTTGTACGATCATCGGTGTTCCACGGAAGAACTCTGTATAGCAGTTTAAAATGATAACTGCAATTTTTAAAAGGATACGTTTAGGTCCTTTTTCTGGTAGTGGAATTGTTTTAACAAATCCGATGAACATCCCGATTAATGTCCCGATAATTGTACCAATAATTGAAATATATAGTGTAATCCAGGCACCTGTTAAAAACATTTGCCAGTTCTGTTGAATGATTTTTACAATCCAATCAATACTCATTTATTTTCCTACTTTCTATATTTTGTGTATGTATACGCCACACAATGTGGCGGTGTGTTATGTTTGCTTTTTGTATTTAGCGAGTGCCCCTGCGCAGTGGTGTAGTTGAGCTCGCAATCACCCAACATTCACACAGTGAATATTGGCTGAACGCTTTTCCTCACATCCTGTAGTTGAACTCGGGCTCACAGGACTGACGTCCACTTCCTGATATGTCCGCACGACTTGTCCCAAGTCCTTTGCGTCATATCAGTCCAGTGATTCAGTCCTGACCGTTCGCCCTCGTATCCTGTTTATTCTGCTGCAGGCTGATTCTTAATAGCTTCTTCCATGATTTTTTGACGTTCTTCGCTAGAGATTGTTTTTAATGCTTCGTTGATTTCTTTTGTTAGTGAGCTATCTTTTCTCACACCAACAGCTGTTTGTGTGTCTTCTGGTGATGTTTTGAATCCATCTGTTAATTTAACCATTACGAAGTCACTGTTTGCTGCTTGAGCTGAAATTGCTTCTGGTAATTCAGAAACGTAAGCGTCAATTGTTCCAGATTGTAAAGCTACACGCATTGCTGGGAAGTTATCCATCGCAGTTTGTTTGTCGACACCAGGAATTTGGTCGATTACTGAGTAGTGGAAAGTATTTAATTGAGCTGTTACTTTAGCACCAGAGAAATCCGCTAATGAAGTAGCATTTGCATATTTAGAACCTTTTTTAACAACTAATACTAATTGTGAATCATAGTAAGAATCAGTAAAGTCGATTGTTGCTTTACGCTCTTCAGTAGGACTCATACCAGCAATGATTGCATCTATTTTACTTGAAACAAGAGCTGGTGTTAAGCCATCCCACTCCGTTTTAACAATAACTAATTCTTTTCCTAATTGTTTAGCTACACGTTTTGCGATTTCAACGTCATAACCACCAGCGTATTGGTCTGTCCCTTGAATTTTTACCGCACCGTTTGAATCGTCGTTTTGAGTCCAGTTAAATGGTGGATAACCAGCTTCCATCCCTACCACTAATTGGTTTTGATTGGCTGTTCCTTGACTAACAGGGGTTCCACACGCTGCTAATCCTACTGTCATTGCTAAAGCTGCAATTGCGCCTAAAATTTTTTTCATTTTCTTTCTCTCCTTCTCGATTATCAAACCGGTTCACTCATCACACACAAAAAAGGAACCACGAACAAAAGCCGTGATTCCCCATAAAAAAAGTCATAAGTAGTCATTCTTTTGCCCGGTAATTGATTGCACTTCATGAGTATCTGGGCAGATATCATGACAGTGACTGACCTATTATGACCAGCCCCCAACGTTTTCACGTTTCGGCGAAATCCCCTTTCCAGTTTCCTGTACTCTTGTCATCCGCACCTCAGTTCAATAACCATTTGATTTAATTGTTGAACATAAATTAACACATAATTTTTTGAAAGTCAACCCCTATATTTACATTTTTTGAAAATAACTATCAAAACTCCTTTTTATCTCCTCCACCTTCTCTAACATTATGCCTCAGAAAAGCATTATATATTAGTCGATGAAGCAACAGATATATTAATTACGGAAAATCCGCAAGGATTTGGAGTAATTACTGTCTCCTTTCCCCCTCCACTATCAGGTTGCCTTAGAAATGACTGTTTTTTTTGCACTAAAAATTAAATGATTACGAAGGAACTTCGAGTTTCTATAATCGCAGTGGTGGGGAATCGTATTAAATGCGAATTAAAGGGAGTTAGGAATTTATTCCTTACTCCCTTTTTGAGGCTTTAAAGGCGCAAGACCAAGGCTTGCGCCGGTACCCCACTACAGCGATTAAAAAGAAACCGAAGGTTCCGAAGTAATCATTAATTATCTTTTAAGCACAAAAAAGAGTGCCTCATTTCTGAGGCACCCTGTTAGATGAATTATTTATTCACGTTTTCCCATTGCCAGCTCACAACTTCAGGAATATCTTCCCCGTGTTCGCGGATGTAGCTGTGGTGGAATTCCACAGTTTCGTCCATTTTCGCAGCAAATTCGCTAGCTTTGTCGCCGTATACAGCAACTGCAGCGTCTTTAGCAACGTGGAATCGGTCCATTTCAGATAACACACGCATATCGAATGGAGTTGTGATATCTCCGTTTTCACGGTATCCGTGGATATGAACATTATGATTGTTGCGATCGAAGAATAAATCACGAATCATACCTTCATAACCGTGGAAGCAGAATACAACTGGTTTATCAGTAGTAAATAATTTATCAAATTCTTCGTCAGATAAACCACGTGGGTCCACTTTTGGAGAACGTAATTTCAAGATATCTACTACGTTAATGAAGCGAATCTTCAATTCTGGGAATTGTTTGTGCAAGATTGAAATACCTGCTAATGCTTCTAAGTTAGGTTCAGTACCTGCAGCAGCAATTACTACGTCTGGTTCTTCTCCTTCTTTCACTGTTGAAGCCCAATCAATTACTTTGTAACCTTCACGTACTAATTCTTTAGCTTCTTCTACTGAGTAGAATTGTGGACGTGGGTGTTTTGAAGAAACGATTAAGTTAATTTTATCTTCTGAACTTAAAGCTTCAGCCATAACAGCCATCAAGCTGTTTGTATCCGCCGGTAAGTATTCACGAACGAATTCTGGTTTTTTCTCAGCTAAGTGTGTTAATAAACCTGGATCTTGGTGAGTATATCCATTATGGTCTTGTTGGAACACTGTTGATGTTGCAATCAAGTTTAATGATGGATAGTTTTTACGCCATGGAGCGTGAGTTTTAGCTTTACGTAACCATTTGAAGTGTTGAGTAATCATTGAGTCCACTACACGTAAGAATGATTCGTAAGATGCGAAGAATCCGTGACGGCCTGTTAATACATAACCTTCTAAGAAACCTTCTGCTTGGTGTTCTGATAATTGTGAGTCGATAACACGACCAACTGGTGAAATCCATTCATCGTAGCTTTCGTCACGACGACCAACCCATTGACGGTTCGTTGCTTTGAAGACTTCGTTTAGACGGTTAGATTTAGTTTCGTCTGGTCCAAAGATACGGAAGTTATCTGGGTTTGCTTTTACTAAGTCAGCAGCAAATTTACCAAATTCAATCATATCTTGTTTTTGGATAGCACCTGGTTTAGATGTATCGATGGCATGTTTAGTCCAATCAGTAATTTCCATTGGTTTTACAACCCCTGCGTTAGTGATTGGGTTCATGCTCATACGACGTGGGCCTTTTGGAGAAATTGCAGCAATTTCTTCTACTAATTTACCATTTTCATCGAATAATTCTTCTGGACGGTATGATTTCAACCAGTCTAATAAGCTATCGATGTGTTCCATAGCTTCTCCAGATACTGGAATTGGAACTTGGTGAGCACGGAATCCGCCTTCGATTGGTTCATGGTTCCATTCTTTTGGACCTGTCCAACCTTTAGGAGTACGTACTACTAATACTGGCCAATGTGGCATTGTAGCTTCTTCGGCGCTCTTAGCACGAGCTACTTTTTGAATTGCTTGAATTTTTTCAATTGCTTCATCTAATTTAGCAGCCATTAATGGGTGAACTTTTTCAGAATCTGTTCCTTCTACGAAGATTGGATCCCATCCTAAACCATTGAAGAATTGTGTTAACTCTTCATCTGTACGACGAGCTAAAATAGTTGGGTTGTGGATTTTACCACCGTTTAAGTAAAGGATTGGTAAAACTGCACCATCGTTTACTGGGTTGATAAATGTGTTTGAGAACCAACCAGCTGCTAAAGGACCAGTTTCTGCTTCTCCGTCACCAATAACTGCTGCTGCAATTACGTTAGGATTATCTAAAACAGCACCTGTAGCATGTGATAATGAGTAACCTAATTCTCCACCTTCGTGAATTGAACCAGGAGTTTCTGGAGCCGCGTGAGACGCAATTCCTCCAGGGAATGAGAAGATTTTACATAATTGTTTGAACCCTGCTTCATCTTGAGTGATTTGTGGGTATAACTCTGTGTAAGATCCATCTAAGTAAGAGTTAGAAACCATTACTTGTCCACCGTGACCTGGTCCTTCAATGTAGAACATATCTAAATCATATTTATTAATAGCACGGTTTAAGTGCGCATAAATAAAGTTTTGTCCTGCGATTGTTCCCCAGTGTCCGATTGGATGAAGTTTAACGTCTTCTTTTTGGATTGGACGACGTAAAAGTGGGTTATCTTTTAAGTACATTTGAGCTACTGAAATGTAGTTCGCTGCACGCCACCAAGCATCCACCTTTGCTAAGTATTCTGGTGTATCAAATTGTGTCATGTATTTTCTTCCCTTCTTGTTTTTGGTTTCCTAAAAAATCAGAAAAGCCGATTCAAAAAATTATCATTTTTTAATCGACAAGTATCTACCATAGCCTGTAGCCTCTGTCAAGAAGAAGCATTAGAACCTTCAGAAAATACATTAGTTTTCTTTGTTTTGTAGGAAATATTCCTGTTTTCGAAACGGTTATTTAGAAATCGAAAACGTTCATAACCACATTTATTTGACTGTTTTATCTCGATTTTTTGATCATTTAATTCATCGAGCACTCTATATTACCATTTTTTATGTTCATTCCGCAATAAAACGTTCATAAAAAGTATGATAGGATCAAAAAAATCCGAGGTTTCCACCCCGGATTTTCCATATAATAAGGTTCAAACAGATCTTTATTTAAAATATTGAAGAAACTCTCCGTAACCTTCTTCTTCGAGTTTATCAACTGGGACAAAGCGAAGAGACGCTGAATTAATGCAATAACGTAGTCCACCTAATTCTTTTGGACCGTCTTCAAAGACGTGTCCTAAATGTGAATCTGCTTGTCCACTTCTTACTTCAGTTCTTTTACGGCTTAGTTTGTAATCTTCTTTCTCCGTTAGAGTTGTATTTTCAATTGGTTTTGAAAATGATGGCCAACCACATCCTGCATCAAATTTATCCTTTGAGCTAAAAAGTGGTTCACCACTGACGATATCTACATAGATTCCTTCTTCGTAGAAATCATCATATTCTCCTGAGAAAGGTCTTTCTGTGGCTTCATTTTGAGTCACTTCGTATTGAATTTCTGTTAATCGTTTTTTTAGTTCTTCTTTTGAAAATTCCATCGTGGTCTCTCCTATTCAAATTGTTGTCGTTTCGTTTGATGCGGATCTTGAATTCTCTTGAAGAGATGTTCCAAGTCCTTATTCGTTAAATGAACGAGTACGGGTCTACCGTGCGGACAGTTATATGGATTTTTACATTTGGCTAAATCCACTAATAACTGACGTGCTTCCCACTCACTTAAATGATGGTTGGCTTTAATCGAACCTTTACAACTCATCATAATGGCTGTTGCTTCTCTTAATTTAGCAACCGTAATCTTTTCGTCAGCCAAGATAAAGTCGATAATTTCTTCGATAATCGCCTTCTCCTGTCCCTTTTTAATCCATGCTGGATGCGATTGAATTTGGAAGGTATTTTGTCCAAATGGCTCCATCTCAATTCCAAACTCTTCAACAAAAGATAAACGTTCTTCCAATTTCACACTATCTTTTTTCGAAAACTCTAGTAATATCGGAACCATTAGTGGTTGACTCACTCTTCCTACTTGACCAATCTCCACTTTGAACTGTTCATATTTAATCCGTTCTTGGGCGGCATGTTGGTCAATCATATACAAGCCTTTTTCGTTTTGCGCGAATAAATAAGTTCCATGCATTTGTCCAAAATAATGTAATTCTGGGAATTCCTTTTCAAAAGGTTGTGTATCGATTTTCTCAGCCAATTTTAAGTAGTCTGCATGTTCATCGTGGCTGTCCAAGAGTTCTTCTTGCTCGACAGGTTCATCTGCCTGACTTACTTTTAGAGGCGCATCATCGGCTGGTAGAACTTCCACTTCTTCTCTTACATTTTCTGAATAAGAAGGTGTTTCCACGCGAGTAGACTCCACAATAGGTGTCTTCAATTGCCACTCCAAAGTTTGTTGGACTGGTTTTGTAGCCTCTACGCGGTTTTCTTTGCGTTTGAAGGATAAGTCTTCAATCGATTCAGGAATGCGTTGTACGCCTTGTATCGCCTCTCTAATGGCCTTTTGAATCACCTGTGAGAGTTCTTGTTCCTTACTGATTCGAACTTCTTGTTTCGTTGGATGCACGTTCACATCAACGAGTTGTACGTCCATTTCAATCGAAATAATCGTAATCGGGAATCGTCCCACCATTAATGTGGATCCGTATCCTAATGTAATGGCCTTTGCAATCGCCATATTACGGATTGGACGTCCATTAATGAAAATCGATAAGTAATTGCGGTTTGAACGAGTGAGTTCTGGGAGCGACGTATATCCTGATACTTTGAAATCTTCGTCTTCTCCACTAAAAGGTAACATCTTACGAGCATTTACGGGTCCAATATTTCCAGCGACTGCTTGCAGCAACTCACCCTTCCCAGAAGTTTGCAATAACAGATTGCCGTCATTTTTCAAAATAAAGGCAATTTCTGGGTGACTGAGAGATGCTTTACTCACCACATCCGTAATATGAGCTAACTCCGTCTGCAATGTACGAACGAATTTCAACCGTGCCGGTGTATTATAAAACAAATCTTCAACTAAGAATGTCGTTCCTTTTAACGGAGGAACGGTCTTTTCTTCTTTAATTTCACCAGACTCAATCTTCAACTCCACGCCGCTGTCTTCACCGGTAGAAGTCGTCAGCGTCACTTTCGATACGGCCGTAATACTCGCTAAGGCTTCACCGCGGAACCCAAGCGTACGGATTCTAAAGAGTTGTTCCGGCGAATAAAGTTTACTCGTTGTATGACGTTTAATCGACATACGAGCATCCTCTTTCGTCATCCCACTTCCGTTATCTTGAATGCGAATCTTGCGAAGACCACTCTCTTCGATTTCAATCTCGATACGAGTACTGCCAGCATCAATCGCGTTTTCGAGCAATTCCTTCACCACAGAAGAAGGACGTTCGATGACTTCCCCTGCTGCGATTTGGTTTGTCAGTAATGGACTTAATTCTTTAATGGTTCCCATACACTACTCACCCTTTTCTATTTGTTGCCATTTATACAGGATGTTCATTGCATCCATTGGCGTCATACTCATTAAGTTTAATCCTTTAAGCTCATGAACCCATTCAGGTACCGACGCTGTTTCTTCTTCAAAGAGAGATACTTGTTCCACGAAGGTGATATTTTCATTAGCAGCCCCTTTAGCTTCTAAATGATTTAAAATCGTTCTGGCATTTTTCAATAGCTCTGTTGGAAGTCCAGCCAGCTTCGCCACATGAATTCCGTAACTCTTATCAGCAGGACCTTCTAATACTTTATGCAAGAAGACCACTTCGCCATTTTCTTCAACGGCTCCCACATGCACATTGCGTAAATCTGCATATTTCTCGCTGAGTCTTGTTAACTCATGGTAATGCGTTGAGAATAATACTTTTGCAGATAAATGCTCGTGAATATATGTGATGATGGCTTCAGCGAGCGCCATTCCATCATAAGTAGCCGTTCCACGTCCGATTTCGTCAAACAATAGCAAGCTTGTTTCATCGGCATTTCGAAGTGCATGGTTTGTCTCCATCATCTCTACCATGAATGTACTTTGTCCAGAAATTAAATCATCAGCAGCCCCAATACGGGTAAAGATTTTCGTAAAGACTGGAATCGTTGCACTCTTAGCAGGTACAAAACATCCGATTTGCGCTAAGATCACACAGAGCGCTAATTGTCTCATGTAAGTCGATTTACCGGACATATTCGGCCCAGTAATGAGAAGAATATGCTCGTCTGGACTCATTGAAATGCTATTTGGAACATACGTTGATTGTCCCATCACCTTTTCAACAACCGGATGGCGACCATCCTCAATCCAGAGTCTACGGTTCTTCATTGAAATCGTAGGCTTCACCAGGTGATAACGTTCGCTCACCACACTGAACGCTTGTAAGACGTCTATCGTTGCGACCGTCTTTGCCAATTGTTGCAACTCGGCCGTATAATGTTTCACCTGTTCACGCACTTCTACGAATAATTGATATTCGAGTGCACTTGATTTTTCTTCCGCTTCTAGAATGAGCGTTTCTTTTTCTTTTAATTCAGGCGTAATAAAACGTTCCGCATTCGCCAGCGTTTGTTTACGCTCATAGCGGCTACTATCGAGTTTCGATAGATTTGATTTTGTCACTTCGATATAGTACCCAAACACCTTGTTGAAACTAATCTTCAATGAACTGATGCCTGTTTGCTCACGTTCTTGTTGTTGGAGAGAAGCAATCCATTCTTTTCCGTGTTTCATCGTATCGCGGTACGTATCGAGTGTCGCGTTATATCCTGAACGGATAATATTTCCATCTGAAATCGTCAGTGGCGCATCTTCGTCGATGGCACGGTCGATTAAATCGTATAACTCAGGAATGTCGAATAAGTTTTCTCCAAGAGCGCTCCATGCCTCTGAGTCCAAGCTATCCACAATCGATTTAAAGATTGGTACTTGACTAAGTGTTTGTTTAAGTTGCAAGAGGTCTCGTGCATTGGCGGTTCCAAATGACACTTTTCCCACGATTCTTTCTAAGTCGTACACACGTTTCAATGTTTCGATGAAGTCTGTACGCTCGAAGTAATGTTGGTTCAATGTTTCTACTAATGCATGGCGTTTTTGAATCGCTCCTTCTAATACAAGTGGTTTTTCAAGCCATTGTTTGAGGAGACGTCCACCCATCGCCGTTTGCGTCTCGTCTAAGAACCAGAATAGTGACCCATGTTTTTGGTTGGAACGGATTGTCGTCGTTAATTCTAAGTTACGTTTTGTCTCATAATTCATTGAGAGATAGAACTCGCTTTGATATGCTTGTGCTTTTTGTAAGTGCGAGAAACTTCTCTTTTGAGTCAGTTTCAAATAACTTAATAGATTTTGTACGCATCGAACGGAAGCTTCATCTTCTAGTTCTGAGACTAAGTCTGTGCAGTCTTCTGCATTAATTTCATCTTTTTCAATCGTTGAAATCAAGATTTGCATGCTTGTAAACAGATGGCGAAGTTCTTCTGTCACATCACTATCGACAAGAACGACTTCACGGCATAGTAAACTTGAGCATTCGCTACGCACTTCTTCTAAGTTTTCAAGTTGTGTCACTTTTAATTCCCCAGTTGACACATCCACATATGAGAGTGCATATCGTTTCCCAACAAGCGGTAAAATCGATACTAAATAATGGTTTTGATTTTGCGCTTGATATTCTGTATAGGTCCCAGGCGTCAAGACTTGAACAACGTCTCTCTTCACCATTCCCTTTGTAAGCTTTGGATCTTCCAACTGCTCACAAATGGCTACTTTCTTTCCAAGTTCAATCAGCGTTTTTATATATTCTTTTGCGGCATGATGAGGAACCCCACACATTGGAATTGGGTCCTCAGCATTTTTATTTCGACTGGTTAGTGTAATTTCGAGAAGTCGTGCTGCTTCAATCGCATCATCATAAAACAATTCATAAAAATCACCTAGTCGATAAAACAATAAGCAATCAGGATATTTTTCTTTAATCGAAAAATACTGTTGCATCATCGGTGTGTGTTTCGTTTTTTGTGGCATTTCGGACTCTCTTTCTAATCTTTTTATTCAAAAAATGGTGCATCTGGAGTAATGCGAATCAGTTGAATCGATTTCGCCTTCCCTGTTTTATCATCAATATCAATCAAACAAGCGCTTAATTGGCCTTCATCGTCTTCTGCCACTTCAAATCGTGCTGGCAATTGATTAAGGAATTTCGTAATAATAATATCGCGGTCCATTCCGAGAATTCCGTTATACGGACCTGTCATCCCCACATCACAAAGAAAGGCTGTTCCTTGTGGAAGGACGCGTGCATCGTTTGTAGGTACATGCGTATGTGTTCCAACGACGGCAGACACTTTTCCGTCCAAGTACCAAGACAAGGCTTGTTTCTCACTGGTTACTTCGGCGTGGAAGTCGATAAAGATAATCGGTGTTCTCTTTCTAGCTTCTTCAACCGTCTCTGTAATTTTGGTAAAAGGATCGTCCAATGTATTCATAAAGACACGGCCTTGCAAGTTGATGACGGCCACTTCTTTGTCGTTACATTTTACATAAACGATTCCTTTTCCTGGAACTCCTGCTGGATAGTTCAGCGGTCGTACCATTTTTGTGGCATCTTCAATGAAATCAAAAATTGCTTTGTTATCAAAGGCGTGATTCCCAAGCGTTACTACATCTGCTCCAGCCTGCAATAACTCTTTATAAATCTTCTCCGTAATTCCTTTTCCATGGGCAGCATTTTCCCCATTAATCACGGTGATTTGCGGTTTATATTTTTTCTTTAATTTTGGGACGTATTGTGCGACCATCTCTCTTCCAAGAGATCCGACAACATCTCCAACAAATAGTAATTTCATAAGAGTGCCTCTTTCTAAATCAATGTAGCTCTATTTTACCATAAAATAAGGCTAGAAAATACCTAGATACAACCATGAACTAGGTAGCTTAAATTAACAACTATGTTATTTTTACATCACTTGTAATAACACCATATAAATAACCGTTGGGACAAAGATACTCAGCAAAGTATTCTCCTTCCACCATTGCAATAAGACGACAATCGCGATAGCAATGAGTTCTGGAATTCCAAATGGTGCGCTTATAAACGAAATATCCTTTAAACAATAGACAACTAGAATCGTAATAATCGCTTGTGGTAAGACCGCCGAAATAAACTGCATGCGGGAGGATAAATTCGTTTGATTGCGGAGTACTAAAAACGGAAATAATCGAATCGCAAAGGTCACGACTCCACTAGTAATAAGAGCAAGAATAATATACGTACTACTCATTTTCTTCCTCCTTCATTTGTAGTTTCTCACGTTCGAAGATTGCAATTAAACCGATCATCGTTGTAGCTAAGGCGCACACAAGGAAATATTGTTTTCCAACAAGAATTAACCAGAAAATAGCACTAATTCCCCCAATGATGAACGGGAAATAAAGGTCCGCCTTTTTCAATTGGTTTACAAGAATGACCACAAATAGTGCCGTCATTGAAAAATCGATTCCCTTTGTTGAAAATGGAAGGAATTCGCCGATGACAACTCCAATGACTGTACCAAAGACCCAATAGAAATGGTTCAACAGTCCAACATAGACCATCACTTGTTCATTATCTTCACTCTTCGTTTGTTTCATCCCTACTAAGAGAGAAAAGGTTTCATCTGATAGGGCGAAGATTAAATAAAATGCTTTCCAGCCCAACTTTTTAAATTCTTCAATAAAGCCAACGCCATAAAACAACATTCTGGCATTAATAAATAAAGTCATTAAAGCAATCATCCAAAAACTCATCCCTGCGCTCATAAATGAGACAAGAGCAAATTGCATGGATCCTGCATACACAAATATACTTGAAAAAATAGAAGCCCAATCTGGAAATCCTTCTTGTGACATCAAGAGTGCAAATGCAATTCTTAAAAAGATATACCCGAAACAGATGGGTAAACTAATCTTAAATGCTTGTTTCAATTCGTTCATACATTCTCCTAAAAACAAAAAAAGATTGAAAGTCCACTACTTGTGGGCTTTCAATCTTCATTTTAACCTATTTTTATAAAGATTTAAATGTATTCACTACGTTTTCTACAGTGAAGCCTAATGTTTCCATGACTTTATTTCCGTTACCTGATAAACCGAAGCGGTCGATCGTCACAGTAGCTCCGTCAAGGCCAACATATTGTCCCCATCCGAAACTTGCGCCCATTTCAACGGCTACACGTTTTCGAACATCGCTAGGTAATACTGATTCGCGGTATTCTTTTGGTTGTTCTTCGAATAAGTTCATGGATGGCATTGAAACAACTGATACATCAATTCCTTCTTCTGCAAGAACTTTTTGCGCTTCGATGGCAAGAGCAACTTCAGAACCTGTCGCAATCAAGATACCTTCTGGTGTATCGCATTTTTGAGGACTTACTACATATGCCCCACGTTTCACACCTTCATATGCTAATTCCTGTGAATGTTCAAGAACTGGTAAGTTTTGACGTGAGAATACGAGTACTGATGGACGGTCTTTTGTTTCTACGGCCACTTTCCATGCAGCTGATACTTCGTTACCATCTGCAGGACGAATCACGTTTAAGTTTGGAGTTGCACGGAACGCTGCCAATTGTTCGATTGGTTCATGCGTTGGTCCATCTTCCCCAACTGCAATGGAGTCATGTGTATATACATAGATTGCAGGCAGATGAGAAATCGCTGCAACACGCATTGCTGCTTTTAAGTAATCTGCGAATACAAAGAATGTACCTCCGTATACACGATTACCTCCATGAAGAAGCATACCGTTCATCGCAGCTCCCATCGCAAATTCACGAACCCCAAACCAGATATTTCTTCCACCATAATTTTCGTGAGAAAAGTCTGTATCTGCTTTGTTCATTGTGTTATTTGATGAAGAAAGGTCTGCAGATCCACCCCAGAAGAATGGAATATGCTTTCCTAATTCTTGAATCGCTGCTTGGCTTGTTACACGAGAAGCCATTGCTGGGCTACCAAATTCATATGAAGGTAATACTTTTTCTAGATTTACTTCGATGTTTTCTGCAAAGCTATCTTCGAATTCTTTTGCAAGTTCTGGATAAGCTTGTTTATAACCTTCGAATAAAGTTTTCCACTCATTGTAGTCATTTTCACCTGTTTGGACTAATAATTTATCAAAACGGTGTTGTACTTCTTCAGGCACTTCAAATGGGCCATATTCCCATCCGTAGTTTGCTTTTGCTTCCGCAATGCCGTCAGGTCCTAAAGGAGCACCGTGAACTTTGTTAGTCCCTTGGTTTGGAGCACCGTAACCAATAACCGTTTTAACTTCAATAATCGTTGGTTTTTCCTTTTGGCATTGTGCTTCTTCAATAGCTTCTGCAATTTCGTCTAAGTCGTTTCCATCTTCAACACGAATATAGTTCCAACCTAATCCTTTGAAGCGTTTCTTCACATCTTCATTGAACACTTTATTTAATGGTCCATCTAAACAGATGTCATTTGAATCGTATAACACGATTAATTTATTTAATTTCAATGTCCCTGCTAGAGACGCGGCTTCATACGAGATTCCTTCCATTAAGTCTCCGTCACCGCATAATACATAAGTATGGTGATCCACAACTGGGTACCCTTCACGGTTGAATTTTGCTGCTAAATGAGCTTCAGCCATAGCCATCCCAACACCGTTTGCAAACCCTTGTCCAAGCGGACCTGTAGTTGCATCTACTCCATCCGTGTCATGCACTTCTGGGTGCCCCGGTGTTTTACTTCCAAGTTGGCGGAAGTTTTTCACATCTTCAATTGATAAGTCATAGCCAGATAAATGTAATAAAGCATATAACATTGCAGATCCATGACCTGCTGATAATACAAAGCGATCGCGATCGACCCAATTAGAACGTTTTGGGTTCACCTTTAAATATTTAGACCAAAGTACATATGCCATTGGCGCTGCACCCATTGGTAGGCCAGGGTGTCCTGAATTCGCAGCTTGAATGGCATCCATACTTAGTGTACGAATCGTATTCACTGCTAGTTGATCGGTTTTATCAAACATACAATCACTCCTTAAATATAGTTTTCCTTAATAGGAACTTACTACTCTATTTTACTAAATTCAAACATTCTTTTGCAACCGTTATTCTAATCTTTAATAAAATAAAGTAACCCCTTGCAAAATTGATTCAATTTTACTAGAGATACAAATAGTAGAAAAAAAGAGGTTGAAAATCCTCAACCTCCTAATCCTTATTCTTCTCCTCGATTATGTAATCCTTTTTCTTTTTGGATTGCTTTTAGTTTATCGGGAGTCACATCATTTCCCTCTTCGTCAACAATTTTTAATCCTTCAATATGATTACGCATGCCTCCACGAAAAGCCTCCAAATACTCTTGACGTAGGAGTTGTTGTTCTTTTTCTTCTGTAGGTGTTAATTTTCCTTCTTTTTTCTTTTTGGCTAGTTCATTAATACGGTTTAATTTTTCTTCAGATAACATTTTATCATTCCTTTCCTTTTATTCGTCCCTAGTGTATCACGATTTATAAAAACTTCCTAAAAATCCGATTTACATACGAACATTTGTTTGATTTTCTAGTATAGTCTGTGATAAACTATTTTTAAAGAAGGAGATGTTCCGATGACAAATTTAAAAGATTCAAGACAATTAGATGTTTTACAGTTTATTTATAAAGAAGTTCAAGAACACGGTTATCCACCAACAGTGCGTGAAATTTGTAATGCTGTTCAACTTTCTTCGACTTCTACCGTTCATGGCCACTTGTCCAGATTGGAAAAAAATGGATTCATTCAGCGCGACCCAAGTAAACCTCGTGCAATTGAATTAACAATGGCAGGATTAAAGGCTATCGGCGCAAAGGCAAATGCTATTCCAATGCTTGGTGTAGTTACAGCTGGTGAACCAATTCTTGCTGTAGAAGAAGCAAGTGACTTCTTTCCAATTCCACCAGAATTACAAAATGAATCCGACGATCTTTTTATGTTGCGTATTAAAGGGGACAGTATGATTAATGCTGGAATCTTTGATGGTGACTCTGTTATCGTTCGTAAACAATCTACTGCAGCTAATGGGGAGATTGTCATTGCAATGACCGAAGAAGACACTGCTACTTGTAAGAGATTTTACTTGGAAAAGGACCACGTTCGCTTAGAACCTGAGAATGACACAATGGAGCCAATTATTCTTCCAAATTGTACTATCCTAGGAAAAGTAGTTAGCTTATACCGTAGTCATATTTTCTAAAACAGAAAAATCCGCTCTATTGAGCGGATTTTTTTATTTTATTTAAGGCTTCATCGTTGCTTTCCCAACTTCTGATTTTCCATCTACTGACCCTTCAGTCGCGATAGAAAATGTATCTAATTTATCCATATTCGTAAAGAGAACCATCATCGCTGTATCTTTACCAGCTTCCTTTAAAGCCTCTAAATCGACCGTGGATAAAACTGTATTCTCATCCACCTTTTCACCAACCATTACCGTTGTTTTAAACGGAGCTCCTTTTAATTCAACTGTATCGATTCCCATATGGACTAACACTTCAAGTCCTTCAGGAGTTTTAATCCCCACAGCATGTAGCGTTGGAAAGACATTTACAATTTCTCCTTTAACAGGTGAAGTAATCACTCCACTTGTTGGAAGTATCGCAAAACCGTCTCCCATCATTTTACCCGCAAAAACAGGATCATTCACTTGCGTAATTGGAACTATGTCTCCAGACGCTAGTGCATAAACTACTACTTCTTTATCTTTTTTATTCTTTTTAAAAAATCCAAACATTTTATCTTCTCCTTCTTTATTCAGGTTGAATCGCATGCAATGTATTTGAAAAAATAGAATGCTTTCTTTCCTTATCGATTTCCTTGTAATAACTATACAAAATATCAACCACTACTAAAACCGGAAACTGTGGTGAAATTGTCGTCCCTTGTTCCAAAGCATTTTTCATCGCAATAAGAACCAATTCATCGCATTCATGCGACAGTTCCTCACTCTTTTTAGAAGTGATTAGAACCGTTTTTGCTCCCTGATTCTTTGCAATATTTACTGCCTTTACCACACTTTCATTTGCCGAAACTGTGATTCCAATGACAAGACAATCTTCATCTACTAGCACACGATTCATAAGCATTGTATGCAAATCCGTAATCGCCTCACAAATCATCCCAAGTCTCATAAAACGAAATTTCATCTCTAATGCTGCTAGTCCAGAGCTCCCTTGACCATATATATATACCCTTTTAGCACTGCTGAGCAATTCACAAACTCGAATTAATTGAGCTTCATTTACAAGGGAAAAAGACTTCGACAAAAGCTCAGCATAATCTTCAAGAACGATTTTAGTCGAATTAATATGAAGCGTCGACTCTTCCTTACTTCTCTTTTCATAATCATAAATAAATTGTCGATATCCGTTATATCCGCATTTCTGGGCAAATCTTGTCAGTGACGGAATGGAAACGAATAAACGATTGGACACTTCTTGTGCCGAAAGAGACACTCCTTCTGGAATTGGTTCTAGAAAATACTGTGCAATTGTCTTTTCAATCGGTGTTAAAGTATCGTAAATAGACTCTATAATAGGAGCCACTTTTTTCTCGAATGACAACACCTGCATCTCCCCTTTGCATTTGCTTTTTTTATTATAACATACGATGCCTATTCCTATTAAAAATTAAAAGCAGGCAAACTAGACACGAGGGCTAGTTTACCTGCTTTAGTTAAGATTGATTACTAGTCATCTACACCTAAAATTTCATTGATATTATTTTTATAAAGGATGGCTTTAGCTCCATAAATTGCTTGAATGCCGCCTTTTACTTCAAGAACATCAACTGCACCGATTTCTTTTAACGTTGCTTTATTCACTTTTTCAACATCTTTAACAGATACGCGTAAACGTGTGATACAAGCATCTACATCTTCGATATTTTCTTGACCACCCAAAGCATCAATAATACGAACGCTATCTTGTTTTAAGCTATCTTTAGTTTCCACAACTGGTTTTTCATCACTAGCTAAATCATCTTCAACACGTCCTGGTGTAGCAACATTGAATTGAAGAATAAACCATCTAAATACAACATAGTATAAAACGCTCCAAACAAGACCAAATGGAATTTGTAATAACCAGTTTGTCTTATCATTACCTTGTAATACCCCAAATAATGTGAAGTCGATAACCCCACCTGAGAATGTATTACCAATAGAGATATTTAGAATATCAGCGATGAAGAAACTTACCCCATCAAGGAATGCGTGAACAACATATAATACTGGGCTTACGAATAAGAACATGAACTCAATTGGTTCTGTAATACCTGTAATAAATGAAGTTAATGCAACCCCGAAGAATAAACCAGCATATTTTTTACGACGATCTTTAGGAACACAGTGGTACATTGCTAAGCAGGCAGCTGGAAGACCAAACATCATTGTTGAGAAACGACCAGCAAAGAAACGAGTTCCTTCAGTAAATAGTCCTACATGGTTTGGATCCGCTAATTGAGCAAAAAAGATTTTTTGAGCTCCAACCACAGTTTGGCCAGCTACAACTTCCACTCCACCTAATTCTGTAAACCAGAACATTGGATAAATCATATGGTGTAACCCTACAGCACCACATAAACGCATTAAGAAGCCATATAAAAATGTACCAATTGGACCAGCTTGTGAGATATATCCACCAGTAGATACTAATAATTGTTGGAATGGTGGCCATACTAAGAAGAAGATAGCTCCCACAAAGATAGACGCAAATGATGTTACAATTGGAACAAAACGGCTACCACCAAAGAATCCAAGTACTTGAGGTAATTGAATATTGTTATAACGGTTATGTAACCATACAGCCACTGATCCAACTACAACAGCACCGATAACCCCAGTATCAATGGAAGCATCTTTTGCCATAAATAATCCAACAAGCGCTTTAATAGTTGCAGTCATTACTAAGTATCCTGTAACTCCAGCAAGAGCAGCAGTTCCTTTGTCACGTTTTGCTAGCCCGATACAGAGCCCGATACAGAGAAGAAGTGATAGATTTGCAAAGACAACTTCTCCAGCTTGGCTCATCACTTTAAAAATCGCTTGTAATACTTCGTTATTTAATGCAGGGTATGTCGCAACAGTTGTTGGATTGGATAAAGCTCCCCCAATCCCTAATAGCAAACCAGCTGCCGGCAAAATGGCAATTGGCAACATAAATGCCTTCCCTATTTTTTGTAAGACTTTAAACATATGGTTTTCCCCCTAAACTTAAAATGAATAATTCTTATCTTTCCTAGTGTTGATGAATAGCATCAACAAATTTTTTTGTAATGAGTTGTGGACGTGTAATCGCAGAACCTACAACTACACTATAAGCGCCCAACTCTAGCACTCTTTTCACCTTTTCAGGTGTGTCAATATTTCCCTCTGCAATTAAAGGATGTTTGATTTGTTTCAAAACAGTTCTTAAAATTTCAAAATCATTCGCTTCAATTTTATCGCCATTACTTTGTTTCGTATATCCCACTAAAGTACTTCCGATAAAATCAAAACCAAGTTCATCAGCGTGAATCATTTCTTCTACTGTAGAACAATCCGCCATCAATAATTGATTAGGATATTTTTCTCTAATTTCCTTATAAAATTCGTCCAACGATTGTCCATTTGGACGAGTAGATGAAGTCGCATCCAGTGCAATAATTTCTGGTTGAACCGTCATAAGTTCATCTACTTCCTTCATCGTAGCCGTAATAAAAACATCTGAATCGTTATAATCTCGTTTAATAATTCCAATAACTGGTAAATCTACAGCTTCTTTGATTGCTTTTATATCCACTACTGAGTTGGCACGAATTCCCTTTGCTCCTCCTTCCTTTGCAGCAACTGCCATACGAGCCATAATATAATCACTATGCAATGGTTCATGCGGCAATGCTTGGCATGATACAATTAATTGACCATGTATTCTCATAAACAGCCTCCTTTTTAAAACCCTTTCATATTATCAGTATACTAGTCATAGAAACCATTTTCAATACACCTAGTTTTTTTAGTAAGTAGTTTCAAAAACCGTCTCTATCATTTCTTCCTTTATCCTTTTTTCGAAATTACTTTCATGCCCAATCAAAAATTTTACACTAAAAAAGATGCATGGAAATTTCCATACATCTTTTCGTTGTGATTCTTCTTATGATTCATATTCATTCATAACTAATGACCGTAACTAAGTCTACATTTTTATTAACTGATTTTTGAATGCATAAATCGTTGCTTGTGTTCTGTCTTCTACTTCCAATTTGGATAAAATATTTGAAACATGAGTTTTTACTGTTTTTAAAGTAATAAATAATTCATCCGCAATTTCTTGATTTGATTTTCCTTGTGCAATTAGAAGAAGGACTTCCAATTCACGCTGGGTCAAATCATCATGAGGGAAATGTTGTTGTTTCATTTGAATTCTATTCACTAATTTATCAGTCACTTGTGGTTCAAACACGCCATCTCCTTGATAAGTATCACGAATAGCTTTCGCGATTTGAGAAGCCGAAGAAGTTTTTAAAATATAACTTTTAGCACCTGCATTTATGGCTGGAAAAACTTTCTCATCATCAATAAAACTAGTTAAGATGATGATTTTTGCTTCTGGCCATTGACGTAGAATTTCTTTTGTCGCTTCAATTCCATCCATCTCAGGCATGACTAAATCCATTAGAATGATGTCCGGTTTATAGGATAAAGCCTTTTCTACCCCTTCTCGACCATTTTTTGCTTCAGCAATAACATCGATATCATCCTGCATTGATAAATACGAAGACACGCCTAATCGTACCATTTCATGGTCATCTACTAATAAAACATTAATCATAATTTCCCTCCAAATGACGACCAAGCGGAATTTTGATTTCTATTGTTGTCCCTTGATTTGGGAAGCTTACAATCTTCACTTGTCCACCGAGTCCTTGTACTCTTTCTTTCATATTATTAATTCCATAACTACCAGGATGGATGTCCTCTACATTAAATCCGATACCATCGTCTTCGATTTTAAAGATTACATTTGAGTCTTTCTGTCTTAAGTAAACCTCTAAATGTTTCGCATGAGAATGTCTTAGCGTATTCGAAAGCAATTCCTGAGCAATTCTAAAGAGATGATCTTCAACCCCTTCTGGCAAAATAACATCCTCTATATCCCAATGAATTTTCATTTGCACTTTCGTTTGTAATTCGACTAATAAACCTTCGATTCCGGATTTTAAGGATTTATTTTCTAAAGAAATAGGTCTAAGATGTAGTAATAATGCACGCATTTCAGACTGTGCTTGAGAAAGAACATGTTCAATCATGGCTAGTTGTTTTTGTTCTTTTTCATCAAAATGTTGCTTTCTTTCATTCAACGCTGAAATCATCATCATTGCGGCAAATAATTGTTGGCTTACAGAGTCATGTAATTCTCTGGCAATACGTCTTCTTTCTTGTTCAATAATTTGTTCTTTTGTCTCTTCTCCAACATATTGAGGTTTTCTACCTATTTCTTGTAACTCTAGAGATACCGTTTCAATCTGATTCGATATTGCCATTGATTGAGTATAAAAAGCATTTAAATCTAGAATTGTTGCTTCATTCAGCCAATTAGATTCATCTTTATCTTTTACCAACTGAAACTGTGCCTTTTGAATCATTAACAGCTGCTCTGTTATTTTTCTTTCAGCCTGACGATTTAATACATATAAGATAACCGCAGAAATCAATGATAAAAATAGAAGTATTAAAAGAAATAATGTGATAGTCCCAAGTGTTTCCTGAAAACTAATCTCTTCTAAATGATCAAAATTAAACCATTTTCTAAAGAGAAATATAAATACTGTACTGACAATACTATAAAGTGCTGAAAATAGAAGCCAGCTTTTGAGGATTCGTTGCTTCATGCTTCAATCACCTCAATTTTTCCAGCTACAATTGTCGTATAGATTTTTACTCGCTTACTAGTTCTTTGATAATCTTCACTATATAACTGAATAGACTCATTACTTAACGTATAAGATTGCTTTTCAAACTCTAATTCTCCAGCGAAACTATGGTGATGAATCATGACACCGACTCCATACGGAACCAAAATTCGAACTCGTCCAAACCCTTTTCGTATCACAATTACGTTTTCTTTTGCTGGAAGAATCGTATTTCCTAAATCAATAATGGTATCTCCAACTAATTGTCCAGCGTTGATATCGTTCCATTCATAAGGCTCATTTCCAATGATTTGAGATCCTATCCAATCGAATCGTTTAATTTTCTCCGAATCAATCTCTTCTTCTCTAGAATTCACGAAAATATATTCTTGTTGATCCTTTCTTTGAAAAATAGTCGTTACCACAGAAAAAGACGAGCTATCATGACTAAATAATAATATGAGTAATGCTCCTATCATACCTAACCAAATTCCGGCAGTAGATAGTAAAGGCAATATCATAAACAAACTACCAAAACATAAACCCATATTTTTCATAAATTTTACATTTTTAAAAAGAACCAAACTACTTACGATAGTAGCAACTCCAAGTGCAAAGATGATAAATAAGCCCATTCTAGTAGTAATTTCAATGGCTGAAATCATTGTTCCTAGTAACAATACAATGAGCATCTTTTTAATATTTTTCATCTTCTCACCTCCATATAGGTATTAGTATATCATCTTCTCACATACAATCCTATCACGAAATAATTTTAAGACCATCAGTCTAAAGAATGATATACAAAAAAGCTAGGAAGTTCCCTAGCTTTTTACAATATTATGAATTAAGCAGATTGAATATCAATAATTCGGATTTTCATTTCCCCACCTGGTGTTGGAATAACTACTTCTTCATTTAATTTTTTACCAATAATTCCTTTGGCAATTGGAGAATCATTTGAAATCTTACCTTCAATTGGGTTTGCTTCTGCACTACCAACAATCGTATAAGTTTCTTCATCTCCATCTGGTAATTCGATAAACGTAACTTTTCTACCTAATGAAACAACATCTTTTTCAACATTGTTATCGTCAATAATTTCAGCAAAACGAATCATTTTTTCTAATGTTGAAATACGTCCTTCAACAAATGCTTGTTCATCTTTCGCTGATTCATATTCAGAGTTTTCTGATAAGTCACCGTAACTACGAGCAATCTTAATTCGCTCCACAATTTCTTTACGTTTAACGACTTTTAATTCTTCTAATTCGGCCTCAAGTTTTGCTTTTCCTTCAAGCGTCATTGGAAATACTTTTTCAGTCATACAACTCTCCCCTATATTGTTTTTTAGATTATCTCAATCTACAATGCTAAAACTTTAACATTTTATAGTGAAGATTGCAAGCCCTATTCATTATTTTTATATGATTTTAAGAAATTTTAGTGAATTTTTTGTATAGAAAAGACCTTTGAAACAAGTTCAAAGGCCCAAATATTAAGCTAATTCTCTTAAAATAGAAGCTATTTTTGTGGTCATTAAGTCAATTGCAACTGTGTTCGATCCACCCTCAGGAATAATGATGTCTGCAAACTTTTTAGTAGGCTCAATAAATTGATGGTGCATTGGTTTTACAACAGACATATATTGATGAATAATTGAATCGAGTGTTCTTCCACGTTCCACCATGTCACGTTTAATACGGCGAATAATACGAATATCATCGTCTGTATCTACATATACCTTGATGTCCATCAAATCACGCAAGCGTTTATCTTCAAGAATAAGAATACCTTCAATCAGAATAACATCTTTTGGCTCTTGATGGATTGTTTTGTCGCTTCTTGTATGATTTTCGTAATCATATACTGGTTCTTCAATCGATTCAAAATTGATTAATTTATTCATATGTTCAATTAATAAATCTGTATCGAAAGCAAATGGGTGGTCATAGTTTGTTTTTAAACGTTCTTCAAACGGCATATGACTTTGATCTTTATAATAGTAATCTTGATCAATTTTCACAATCGTTAATTCCGGGAAATTCTCCAAAATTTTTCGACTAACACTTGTTTTCCCACTTCCTGAGCCACCAGTAACTCCGATAACAATTGGCTTTCTCTTTTCCATGACCTTACTCCTTATCCACATATTTAGCTTTTAATTCTAAATGTTCTTCATACGTTTTCGCAAAATAAATTTCTTTCGTATGAATATCCGCTACAAAGTATAAATAATCCGTTTTTTCAGGTTCTAGTGCGGCAACAATAGAATCCTCACTTGGACTATTATAAGGTCCTGGCCCTACACCGTAATTTTGGTATAAGTTATATGGAGAATCCACTTCTAAATCTTTCAATGATAGTGCTTCTTTATGTTCTCCTAAAGCATATTGAACAGCAACGTCTGTTTGAAGCATCATGCCTTTTTCAAGACGATTATAGAAGACACTAGCAATCTTCTTACGATCCTCGAGTTTAACCCCTTCTTTTTCAATTAAGGAAGCTAAAGCCATAATTTGTTGTAAAGTATAGGGACTAGCTTCAATTTGGGAGTAATATTTTGATAACACTTCATCTGTTTTAGCAACCATTTCAGTGATTAACATTTGAAGTGTTTTATTATCGTTCATATCATAAGTTGCTGGGAAAAGAAATCCTTCTAGAACATATTTCACATTATATGAATTGTATGACTGCGTTAATAATTTAGGATACTTTTGAACTAACAATTCAATAAAACCACTATCCTGAACTTTAGCCATAAAATCTTCAGCTGAGTATTTCGTTGATTTTGCAACTTCTTTAGAAATATCACTCAGTTGCTCTCCTTCTCGAATCACAACCTTCGTTGCATTCAAGTTTTTCTCTTTTCCTTTACCCGAGAGCTCTTCAATAATTTCATCTAAAGTCATACTTTTTGAAACTTGGTAAGCTCCTGCCTTAAATCCTGCGATATTTTTAAACTTTAAATAGAACGTAAAAAATTTTGAATTACGAATAAACTCTTTTTCCTTCAAATGATTTGCAACATCTTTAACAGATTCTCCTTGGTTAATTTCAAATTCAACCAATTCTGTTTGTTCGCTATCTACAGGTTTTACTTCACCGTTAATGTAGTTCCAAGTAAAGATTCCTCCAATTAGAACAATTGCTAGAAGTGCAATCATGAAGTACTTCATAATCTTTTTAATAATAGACGTTTCCTTCTTTCGGATATCTCTTTTAGAATCCGTCTCGGAAATTAAGGAATGCTTTTTATGTTCATTTTGAGACATTGTTTTCCTCCTAAGATAGTCACATAAGGTAACCATAGTTGTAGTTATTATACCCTATTATTATAAAAAAATGAAGAAACTCAATTACAAAAGGGAGTTAGAACGTTCATATAACAATATTTTAAGCTAGTTTATATTCAATAAAAGGCAACAGTATCTATTCATACTGTTACCTTTTGGGGATTTATTCTACTGAATATCTTAGAATTGTTTTTTGCTTTTCTTCGCTCGTTCTGTTTTTATTTGTTAAATATATTTCCCGATGCACATTAGATGTTCTTTTTAATTGTAATTCTGTAGCCAATTTATCCATCTTCTCAAAAGATTGAGGTTCATCATCAAAACTTCCTAAGTGTAAAATTTGAATCGCTTTTTCCTCTTCAAATTCTTTAAAGGCGATTTCTTCATATAAATCATTAGGCTTTTTTTGCTTTACGATTTCCATAGCTTGATAATATATTTCTTCAGTGATGAGTGTGGGTTGTTTAATCATTAAAATATAACTTAAATCATTTTTATCAAATTCAACCCTATCTCCTTTTTGCCATAGACCTTCTAAAGGAAAAACAGTAAAATCATTAATTTCATTATTCAATGCTGCTTTTTTAAACAGCATCTTTATACCATAAGCGACTGAGTATAAAGCGGAAATTCTATTTGAGAAATCTTCTTCATTTGGATTTCCTTGTCCTTTAATCGTAATGAACTTTTGCTTTGGAACATCTACTAAAACAGCTTTGGTTTTTACACCGTATAATTCTTTCTCTTGTTTTCTCCATTCATACTTCATTTTTCTCACGCCTTTCTATTTGATACTCTTATTATACGATTGAATACTTGCCAACCCATGTCATGTTTTATATTTTTCTCCAATTGTTTGAATCAATTGCTTTATTTGTAGGCGTATTTCTTTTGGTTGAAGTACTTCGACATTTGAGCCATAGGAGAATAAGTAACTAACCACTCTTTCATCATTCGGGAGTTCAATAGTTGTCAATAAATCTCCATTCTCATCAACAGTGATCTCGGTAGTTATTTCATCATAAACGCGATATGCCACTCTTTTATCAAATTTAACCTGAAGAGAAATCATATTATCTGGTACTTTTAATTCATTCAACGAAATTTCCTCAAAAGAATCCTCATATCTTTCTTTCAAAGTCTTCAAATTTTTTATTCTGGATAATTTAAATAATCTATAATTATTTCTAGACAAACAAAATGCATATAAATACCAATTAAAGCTTTTAAACCATAATCGAATTGGCTTGACTATTCTTGTAGTTTCTTGTAGATGGCTATAATAGTCGAATGAAATTAAATTTTTATTCAAAATCGCCAGCTTCAAATTTTGAAATAATGCTGTGTCATGTGTAGAATTCCATCCTTGAAAATCAACCTCAATCCAATTGATCATCTCCATATTAAATAAGGCAGACAATTTCATAAGAAGATTTTTGTCAGATAAGTCACTTGTTGCCTCTAATCCTTGTAAGGAATTCATTATTTGTTCCTTTTCTTCTTGAGATAACAAAGATTGATTCAAAATAAACTCTCTAGAAATCTCAATGCCTCCCCCTTTCCCTTGTGTGGCGTAAATAGGGATACCCGCACTACTAAGATTATCAATATCTCGGTAGATTGTTCTAATTGAGACTTCAAAATGGTCCGCTAGCTGTGATGCTGTGACTTTTCTTTTCGATAGAACATAATATAGCAGTCGAAACAATCTATTATTTTTCATACATTATCTTCACCTCTTAATGGATTATACTCTTTTAATGTTGACATCTTCTGTCAGGTTTTATAAATAAAACTATATTCCTCTAAAAAAAATAAAAGACCAAGGTTACCCTTGGTCTTTTGTGATTATAAATCTTCTTCTGCTAAGAATGTGTTTAATACTTCTTCAATCATATCCCATTCAGCTTCTGTTTCGATTGGGTTTAATTGACCTTCAGTACCATCTTCAGCTTCTACATATGAAAATGCTTGTAATTCTACTTCTTCACCTTCAGGAATTCCTGCTGGATAGCATAAAACATATGATTTATTGTAATCTTCTGATTCAAAAGTAAATAATACTTCGTGTAAAATTTCGTTTCCTTCTTCGTCAACGATTGTAATATGTTCGTGACCTTCATGTCCTTCTAAGTGATCATGTTCATGATCGTGTTCGTGATGTGAATGTTCTGTCATTTTCTTTCCTCTTTCTTTTATTGATTTCCATTTAAATCTAAATAGTTTTGTAAAATCATGACTGCTGCGAGCATATCAATGACTTGCTTTCTTTTTTTTCTTGAAACATTTCCTTCTTCTACAAGCATCCTTTCAGCTTGCATCGTAGTAAGGCGCTCATCATGAAAAACAATGGGAATTTGGAGTCTTTTCTCTAGACTTGCTCCATATCTTCGAGAAGCCTCTACTCTTGGCCCTTCCGTATTATTCATGTTCTTTGGTAGACCAATGACGATTTTTTCAACGCCATACTCTTCCACTAACTCGACAACACGTTTAAAGCCAAATTCAGAAGCATTTTCATTTATCGGAATCGTTTCAACTCCTTGAGCAGTCCATCCCATTAAATCACTAACGGCGACGCCCACAGTTTTACTTCCGACATCTAAGCCCATCAATCTCATATTAGGCATCTCTTCCTGTAGAACGAATATAATGTCTAATGAGTTCTTCCAAAATCTCATCTCTTTCGTGACGACGGATTAAATTTCGCGCATCTTTATGTCTAGGAATATACGCTGGATCGCCAGACAATAAATATCCTACAATTTGATTGATTGAACTATATCCTTTTTCATTCAACGCATCATACACGATAGTTAAAGTTTCTTGAACGCTTTTTTCATCCTTTTCATTAAACTTAAATAGGACTGTTTCATCTATTGAACTCATACTGACACCTCATTTCAATATATATGCTTATTTTACAGGATTTTCAGTAAAACTACAATCGATACTTACCGATTCTTAAACTTTTAGAAAGCCTTTCCTTTGCTATCACAATAAAAACCTTCCTTAAAACTCATTCATAAGCTTAAGGAAGGTTTCCAAATTTTGGCCTTATTTAGCTAAATATTCTTTAAGCAATTCGAATGCTTGTGGAATACCTGCAGGGTTCTTACCACCTGCTTGAGCCATATCAGGACGGCCTCCGCCTCCACCTTGAATAGCTGGAGCAATCGCCTTAATGATATCGCCTGCTTTTAATCCTTTTGCATTAGCATCTTTAGATACGGCTACTAAAAGATTGGCTTTAACCGCAGAAGCAGTACCTACTACGAAGATATCACTCGCACCTTTTTGTCTCCAAGTATCTGCTAATTGACGTAATTCATCCATTTCTTTATTTTCTAGAGAAACGGTAATGAATGAAGTTCCGTTCACCTCTTCTACATTGTTGAAGACATCCGCGACTTCAGCTTTCATGATTTTAGCTTTTAGCTTCGCAATTTCGCCATTTGCTTCTTTCAATTCTTGACCTAAAGTAGCCACGCGTTCTACAACAGTATCTAATTGGATTGCTTTGACTTCAGCAGCCACTTGTTTTAATAAGTTTTCGTGATGGCTTAATAAGTCAAAGGCTTCTTTACTTGTAACAGCTTCGATACGACGAACACCGGCACCGATACCAGATTCAGAAACAATCTTGAACAATCCGATTTCTTGAGTGTTTCCAACGTGGATACCACCACAAAGTTCGATTGACCAGTCGCCAATGTTTACCATACGAACTAATTTACCGTATTTTTCACCAAAGAGTGCCATTGCCCCACGGCTTTTCGCATCTTCTAGTGTAGTTTCAATCGTAACCACTTCTAACCCAGCCCAGATTTTCTCATTTACAATACGTTCCATTTCAGCTAATTCTTCAGAAGTAACTTGTCCGAAGTGACTGAAGTCGAAACGTAAACCAGTTGGTGTTACAAGAGAACCAGCTTGGTTTGCGTGAGTTCCTAGAACATCTTTTAATGCTTGGTGTAATAAGTGAGTTGCTGTGTGGTTTTTAATGATTTTCGCACGTTCAGAAGCATCAACCACTAATGTGTAAGTTGCGTTTACTTGTAAGTCGCCTAACACTTCAACTGTGTGTAATGGTTGTCCGTTAGGAGCTTTCTTCACTTGTAAGACATTCGCTACAACGGTACCGTTTGCATCTTGGATTGTACCGTGGTCTGCTAATTGTCCACCCATTTCAGCGTAGAAAGGTGTACGGTCGAATACTAATTGAGCATGAGCATCTTTATGTGCAGATTCAACTAATTCATCATCCACAACAATCGCTTTTAACACGCCTTCTTCAGTTGTTGAAGCATATCCAACGAATTCACTCTCTACAGTGATATCACGTAATACTGCAGATTGTACGTTCATTGATGTTTCTGTATTACGAGCAGCACGCGCACGATCTTTTTGCGCTTGCATTTCTGCTTGGAAGCCTTCTTCATCGACTGTGAACCCATTGTCGCTAGCGTATTCTAATGTTAATTCATATGGGAATCCGTAAGTGTCATATAGTTTGAACGCATTTTCGCCAGAAAGTGTTGTTTCATTAGAAGCTTTCATATCGGCAAAAATAGTTTCTAAGATTGCTAAACCATCGTGAATTGTTTCTTGGAAACGATTTTCTTCGTTTGCAATCACTTTTTGGATGAATTCCATATTTTCAGTAACTTCAGGATAGTAGCTGTGCATAATTTGAGCAACAGTTGGAACTAATTTAGTTAAGAATGAACCTTGAATTCCCAAACGTTGTCCGTGCATTACAGAACGACGGATTAAACGACGGATGATATATCCACGACCTTCGTTTGAAGGAAGCGCGCCATCCCCAATCGCAAAGCTTACTGCACGAATGTGGTCAGCGATTACTTTGAATGAAACATCTAATTCCTTAGAGTCATTGTATTTCTTACCAGCGCTTAAGCTTTCTAATTGCTTAATAATTGGCATAAATAAGTCTGTTTCGAAGTTTGTTGGTGTGTCTTGGATAACAGAAACTACACGTTCAAGACCCATCCCCGTATCGACGTTCTTATGTGGTAATGGTGGATAAGTTCCGTCTGGCATATGGTTGAATTGAGAGAATACTAAGTTCCAAATTTCTAAGTAACGTTCGTTTTCTCCACCAGGATAGTTTTCTGGATCATCTTCTGCTAAGTTATTATATTTTTCTCCACGGTCGTAGAAAATCTCAGTATCCGGACCGCATGGACCTGCACCGATATCCCAGAAGTTATCTTCTACTGGAATGATGTGATCTTCAGGAAGACCAACTTTATCCATCCACAATGCTTTTGTTTCTGGATCTTTTGGATAATAAGTTACGTATAGGCGGTCTGGATCAAGACCTAACCATTTTTCACTTGTTAAGAATTCCCATGCCCATGGAATTACTTCTTCTTTGAAGTAATCTCCAATTGAGAAGTTCCCCATCATTTCGAATAATGTATGGTGACGAGCTGTGTGTCCTACGTTTTCAATATCGTTTGTACGAATACTCTTTTGAGCATTGGTAATACGTGGAACTTCTGGTGTTTCTGTTCCATCGAAGTATTTTTTAAGAGTGGCAACCCCTGAGTTAATCCATAATAATGTTGGATCGTTTACAGGAATTAAGCTCGCACTTGGATGCACCTTATGTCCTTTTTCTTGGAAGAAATCAAGGTACATTTGACGAATTTCGCTACTTGATAATTTTTTCATCTTCATTCTCCTTCATTTTGTAAATAAAAAAACTGCTCCATTGCTGCAAGGGCGTCCTACCGCGGTACCACCTTGCTTACAATGAAACAGCTGTTCATTCATCTCTAATTCCGATAACGCTGGAAGGGCGTTTGTATTTCTACAAAGTTTTCAATCGGGAGCACGATTTTGATGGCTATTTTCACCAGACAAGCCTCTCTAATAGGTAAAATCTCAATCCGACTGCTTACCTTTAGAAGTATACGAAAAGCGTCTAGTTTTGTCAACTATTGCAAGTCTTGTTGCCTTTTTATCAGAATGCGTAAATAGACTTTTGTATACTCATTTGGTTTTGAGTCAATCGTCATCGTAAATGCTTCCCCAAAAAATAGTTTCAATCGTTCAGTGACATTCTTAATTCCAATACCACCAAGCTGTTTTGATGAAGTTTCTTTCCCACTCATTCCGACGCCATTATCGGCAATGCAAATTTCAATCCATTCATCAATCTTTAGAAGTGTAATATCAATTTGCCCTGGTCTATCGATTTCTTTAATTCCATGATAGATTGCATTTTCTACGAGAGGCTGAATAACAATTTTTGGAATCATAATCGGAGGAATTTCTTCTGAAAAATCGATTCGATAATTTAACTTATCGCCATATCTTTCCTTTTGAATAAATAAATATTGTCGTACATGCTCTATTTCTTGTTGTAATGTTACTAATTCATTTCCCGCATTCAGCGAAAGTCTAAAATAATTAGAGAGTGCTTTTGTAATTTCTACTACTTTTTTATGGTCTTGAAATTCAGCCATCCAAATAATAGTCTCCAAAGTATTATATAGAAAATGCGGATTAATTTGACTCGTTAATGCCTTTAATTCATAAACTCTGGTCAGTGCTTCTTGTTCCTTTTCATCCTGCATGAGTTTTTCAATTTTTTCTAACATTTGATTGAAACTAGCAGCCAACACTTGGAATTCCTGCGCACCGTTCTCCTGTGCTCGAATCGTAGTGTCTCCCTCTTCAACTTTCTTCATGACCTGGCCTAATTGTTTTACAGGAAGCAGTTGATAACGCATCAGAGCATAAATTCCAAACATACAAATCATTAAACTAACAATCCCAACAGCACTCACAATCGCAAGCAATTTGAACGACGTCTCTTTAAAACTACTAAACGAGCTTACCCCAACTAAGACCCAATCACCGTTTCCAATGGTACTCTTATGAACAAAGTAATCTTCAGAAACCATCGAATCCATCGGACTATTGGAGATATCTTGAACAGACATTTGTTTTTCTACCGACTCGAACACTTCAGAATCCGGATGATAAATAATTGTGCCATCTTTTTCAATGACAAAAGCATATCCATTTGTTCCTAAAGAAAGTTCTTTAACATACTTTTCTAATTCTTGATAATCTACATCTAAACGAATCACACCAAGATGTTGTCCATCTTCTCCTTTTATTTCCTGACTAATAGAAATAACCACTTGATTACTATTATTCTTCGTCGATTTGATAATAGGCGTGTTTGATTTTAGGATAGCTTCTTTATACCATTCTTGCGCCATCATATCTGTAGATGTTACCATCTCTTCGTCCATGCCAGTCTTTAAAATTCTACCATCCTTTGTCACAAACAGGATGGCTCTAAAGTCTGGATGACTCTTTAAAATAGTATCAAACAACTGATGAATTGTATCCTTGTTGTTTGCATGGTCGTTTTGGGCATAGGTTTGAATTTCTTTTGATTGCGCTAATGCTATTGAGGTTGATTTTAAATTACTAACATATTGCTCAATATATTTTGCACTCGTATCTATCTCATGAATCGTATGCTCTTCCACTTCTCTATGAAACAGTTCACTACTTTGAACCCAATAGAAGCTACCAATGATGACTACAAGTACACATAGCATTAAACTCAGATATCCAAATAAACGTGTTGCTAAAGACTTTTTTCTCATACATTAGCTCCGTTTCTAAATTTTTTTGGAGTAACTCCCACTATTGATTTGAATCGGTAGGAAAAATAATTCATATCTTCAATCCCTACGGCTTCTGCTATCTCATAAATTTTCATATCGGTAGATAATAAAAGTCTTTTCGCCATTTGAATGCGCTGCTCTGTTACATATTCTTGGAAAGACTTACCAAGTTCTTTCTTTATAAGCATACTTAAATAATTCGAACTAAATCCTAATTGTTTTGCCAGTTCTACTAGAGATAATTCCGGATTAGATAATTTCTCTAAAATCAATTTCTCAAAGTGAACAGATTCAGATTGACTGGTATTCTTACTGGCTAATTCTAATAGTCTTCTTTGTTTTTCTTCTTCATTCAATTTTGAGACAACTTTTATAAGCAAGGATTCAATTTCTGTTTTGGTAACAGGCTTTAGAATATAATCATCGACCCCTAATTTAACTGCTGATAGCAAGTAATCCACATAATCATATCCTGTTAAAAAGATAATTCTTAATTGTGGAAATTCAGCTCTTGCTAATTGAGCCAAAGTAATTCCATCCATTTTTGGCATATTAATATCCGTCATCAAAATATCTGGCGCCTGCTCTTGAATCATTGCTATCGCCTGTTCCCCATTTTCGGCCTCTAGAACGCCTGATATCCCCAAACTTTCAAAATCAACAAGAGAAGCAATCCCTTTTCGGATAACCGGTTCATCTTCTACAATCAAGATTGAATACATAAAATCCCCTCCTGTTTCCATTATACTCTTTCATAAAACTTTTTCGAGTGAGTTTTGCATAAAAAATGCTTTAAAAGAGAGAAATTCCCATCATTAACCCCTCTCCTCTAAAGCATCTATTTCTATTTAACAAAGTCTTTCAAATAACCATATCCTTTAGAATCCATTTCATCCAGAGGAATAAACTTAATGGAAGCACTATTAATACAGAATCGTAGTCCGCCTTTATCACTAGGGCCATCTTCAAACACGTGGCCTAAATGAGAATTTGCAATACGACTTCTTACCTCAACTCGTTTCATATTAAAACTATTATCTTCATGATAAGTAACTACTTCTGAAGAGATTGGTTTCGTGAAACTTGGCCATCCACATCCAGAATCAAATTTGTCTCGTGAAGAAAATAGTGGTTCTCCTGTCGCTACATCTACATAGATTCCTTTTTCATGATTATTCCAATATTGATTTGAAAATGCTAATTCTGTACGATTTTCTCTAGTTACAGCATATTGTTCCTTTGTCAATGTTTTCTTTAAAGTCTCCTCATCAGGAAGTGGATACATATTCGCATCAATAACTGGATCATTTGCTTTTTTCACATCAATGTGACAATATCCATTTGGATGTTTCTTTAAGTAATCTTGATGGTAGTCTTCAGCAACTACGAAATGGCGTAGTTTTTCCGTTTCAACTGCTAATTTTTTTCCTAATTGTTCTTCTTTTTCTTTCATGACCTCCTGTATAATCTTACTATCGGCTTCATCTGTATAATAAATTCCTGTACGATATTGGCGGCCTACATCATTTCCTTGTTTATTCACTGAAAAAGGATCAATCACTCTAAAGTAATATAATAATAATTCTCTTAGGGAAACTTTATCCGCATCATAAGTTACATGAATTGTCTCAGCATGGTCTGTACTATGAATAAGTTGATAATTGGTTGTTTCTACATTCCCATTGGCGTAACCACTAACAACATCAATTACCCCATTAATTCTTGAAAAATATTCCTCAAGCCCCCAAAAGCAGCCTCCTGCCAAATAAATTTCTTTCATATTTGTTGCCTCCTTTTTGGTATTGGATTTGTTTTCTTCTTTTTCAATCAGATTCGTGACCTTTTTTGAAATCGATTCTGATTCAGAAGAACTGACTACTGTATTGCCTTTACCAAAATACAAAGCTCCCGCTAATAAAATAATGAAGGCAAAGACTGAAATCATTAGTTTTTTATCCATTCTGCTTTCTCCTCTTCTAGAGTGTTTCTAAAGTCTTCACGATATCTTCATTCGTTACGTGACCTGGTTGAACTCTTACCACTTTCCCATTTGCATCAATAAAAGCTGAAGATGGGTACCCAACGATTCCTAATTTTTTTAAAAACTGGCCATTATTATCTACTAAAACTGGAAGTGTTTTATAGTCCAACCCAGAAAACCATTCTTTAAAGTCGTCTAAATTTTTTTCACGATTCACACCTGGTGCAATAACAGTCAGAACGACTGCATCTTTGGGAGGCATGTCCGCTAATTGATTAATATCAGCAAGTCCAGCTAAACAGATTGGACACCATGAAGCCCAAAACTTCAAATAAACTTTTTTCCCTTTATAATCTGCTAGAGAAACTTCTTTTCCATCTAGAGTTTTAAAAGTATAATCACTCACTTCATCCATCCCCATTGTTCCATTCATTGAATCTTTATTTTCTGTCTTTTGCTCGCTCATCTTTCCCATTTCTTCAGTCGTAGTTTTCATATCCATTTTATCCATACCCATTTGTGAGTTTTGACAAGCAGCTAATAAAAATGTACTAAATACTGCTAACATTAATTTTCTTTTCATTATGATTTCTCCTTTTCATTAGTGAAGTATTTGTGGCAGCTGTGCCCAAATAATAGCTAAGCCCATCAACACAATCACTAAACCACCAAGTTTTTTTAATAACATTAAACGTTTTTTTGCAAGATTGAAGACTTTAAATGCCAAAGTTGATGCAATCGATAGTATTAAGAATGGAATAGATAATCCAAGAATATAGAGACATAATAAAAGTACTCCATAATAAGGACTAGCTTGTTGTGTTGAAATTAATGACAACACTGCACTGAGTACAGGACCTACACAAGGTGTCCAACCAAAACTAAAGCTAAGTCCCAGTAAGTAACTACTCCATAAAGACTTTTGATTCTTCATTTCAAACTGTACAGTCTTTTGCTTTTGTAAAAATAAAAAATGAAAGAATTCCATCTGATGTAAGCCTAAAATAACAATCATAACTCCTAAAGAAATATTGAACCACGAGTTGTATATCAAGCTTCCTAAGATAGTTGCTGCAAATCCGAGAAAGAAAAAGACTGTTGAGATTCCCGTTATAAAAATCAGTGTCCGGATAATTGGTTTCCAATAAATAGAAACTTTTCCAATCTGAATATGTTTACCATCTTGTTCACTCATTAAAACTCCAAAATATACTGGGAATAGCGGTAAAACACAAGGTGAAAAAAACGATAAAAGCCCCGCCAAAAATACGCTACCCATAAAAACAAAATCCATTATACCCCTCCTTCATTTGTACTTTCAGTATACTCCTAACCTCTATAAAGAAATATAGATTTTCAATCCAAAAAACTTGAATATAATACGATATCTTATGTTTAATTGATTGAAAGTAAGCTCTCAATGCATAGAAAAAGCCACGTGAGCTCTCACTCACGTGGCTAGAATATTTACATTAGAAGAATAAGCTGTTATTCTTTTCTGCTTGGTAGTTTTGACGTACTCGGTTACCTGCACCTGGTTCCACAGTTTCTAACGCTGATTCAATAATTTGTAATGATTCATCGTATTTGAATGTATGGTTAAATTGGTCAAGGGCACGACCAATGGCTGTTTCGATTTCAGGATGGGATAAACGGTAACGGTTCGCATGTTGAATCATATACTCCGTTAATTGAGCGTTATCCACAATTTGCTCTGTAAGGATATCTAATTTCTCAACATCCTCTTCAATCACATTATTTGCGGCGTTAATTTCACTCATATCTAACTTCACACGATTCATTTTTTGCCATAATTGCTCAATACGATTGCTTGTTGCAAAGAACAATTCTAAGTATTCTTTTGGAAGACCTGGTAAATGGTACTTCTCAATTGTACGTTTCATATTTCGTAAGTCTAATTCGAAGACATCTAATCCATCACGAATCGCTTTTTCTTGGCTACGTAAGTCAGATAATGTATTCACTAAATCCGTTTGATCTTCATCAATACTATTTAATTTATCAAGGACGAGTTCGTAATGTTCTTTAACAACTGAGTAAGGCACTTGATGATTTTCCATCGCCTTGCTGTAGTATTGAATAGCTTCTTGTTCTTTTTCTAATTGTTCAGCAAATTCTTGAACACGAACAAACTCATTATTCGATAAAATATAATTTTGTGATACACGATCAACCTCGATATTCACATAACGGTTGCTTTGTAATACTTGGTTCAATCGTTTTTCAACTTGCGCTTTGTTACGATATACAAATTCACGTGCTTCAATTTCCGCTTCCATCACATCGTAAAGTTGGTCGATTTCACGAGCCACTTTATCTAATTGTTGACGAGCTTCCTCTAATTCTGTAGCAGCAATATGGTTACGGGCCACTTGAATCGTTTTTTCAATGCTCTCAATTTCATCAGGAATAGAAATTTTTGAGAATTGATAATGTTCTTCAACCATTCTCTTGTAGCCTTGTTTTAGATCTTCCACTTGCTCATTATAGACAGTATCGATTTCTTTTAAGAGTTGAGGAACTTGTTCTACGATGGATTCAAATTCTTTCATCTCTTTCTCAATACGTCCAAGTACTTCCTTAGCTTCTAAGTGATCTCCTTCGTTTGTTAAAGTATTAAACTTCGCGAAGTCTAACTCTAAGTATGCCAAACGTTTTTCTAAAGTCTCTAAGGCTTCTCCAAATGAAAAACTATGTGCTAATAAATCTTTTCTCATTGAAGCATAGCGTTCTTGTAATAAATCTAACTCAGCTCTATTTTGTTTCTCACTATCTAGTAATTTTTGTAATGCTGAATAAATTTTATCAACTTCCGCTTTTGTTTCTTCAATTAAGTTCTCAGCTTGTTGAGTAACTTGTCTACCTTTAAAGAAGTTTAATTTTTGAATATATTGTTCTGCGCTTACTAGAGCAGCTTCAATTTCAGGAAATCTAAAACGTGTGATTGTTTGCCAAGTCGCTTGCCATGTTTCGTATGTTCTCTTTGTTTGACCTGTTAGATTTAGATTCTTCAAAGTATAGAAAGTATCCGCAATTGGCACTGCCATTAACTTATCTTTTTTCTCAGATAATTCCTCAATCACTTTATTTTGTTTTCTTGTTAAATAGATTGCTGTTCCATATACTGCAGCACCTAGTACTACAATCAGCACTAGAAAGATTATAAATCCCATGCTTTAGCCTCCAAAAATGAATAATTTACAGTTTTCACACATAATATCATTAGTAGTATAGCACGTTTTACAAACGAATAGCAAAGAACTTTTAAGAAATCACGGGATTTTTTGTAATTCTAATGCAAAAAGAAAAGGTGGATGAAGATCATCCACCTTTCCCGAAAATTTTACTTAATTAATTCGTAAATCGCTTCTGCATAAATCGCTGTAGATCTGAATAAATCCTCTAAAGCGAAGAATTCATTTGCTTGGTGCATTGTATCGATTGAGTCTGGGAATAGCGCTCCATACGCTACACCACGTTCGAAGATACGTCCGTATGTACCACCACCGATTGATTGTTCATGTGCAGGTAATCCCGTTTGACGGTGATATACCTCTAATAAGGTTGACACTAACTCATCTTCTGGAGATACATAGTGAGGCACTTGTGCTTTACCGTGAGCAACTGTGAAGCCATATCCTGAAGCAACTACTTCTGTCTTAATTTCAAGACCTTCAGCAGTGACCCCTAGTGGATAACGGAAGTTTACTACAGCTACCCCACCTAATTCTGGAGTATAAGTGAAGATTCCGGCATTAGCTGTTAATGGTCCCATCACTTCATGGTTATAAGCCACTTTTAAGTTTTTACCTTCTGTATCTTCATGTAATACTTCAGCGGCAAATGCTAAATATTTCTTCGCATTGCCTTTGAAGTTAAATTGGTTTAAGAATTTCGCTAAGTGTGTTCCGGCGTTGATACCTTTATCCGGAGTTGAACCGTGCGCTGATTTACCAACCACATCAAGAACTACTTTCCCGTCCAAAACTTGAGCAGTTCCTTCAATAGGATTTGCAGCAACATATGCAAAGAAGCGGTCCACCACTTCGTTTTCATTTGGCACAATAATTTCCGCATGCGCATCTTGAGGAACCATGTTTTCACGTAAGCCTGCATCGAAGCTTAGTAATTGGTAATCCCCTTCTGATGCTTCACCTGGAATATCATAGTGTAATGACAGAATTCCTTTTTCCCCGTTAATAATTGGGAATGTTGCATCTGGCGAGAAACCAAAATCTGGCATTTCTTCTGTTTGGAAGTAACGATCCATACATTTCCAACCGGATTCTTCGTCTGTTCCGATAATGAAACGAACACGTCTAGAAACTGGTAATCCTAATTCCTTAATGATTTTTAGCGCGTAATAAGCTGCCATACTTGGTCCTTTATCATCACTTGATCCACGTGCATAAATACGATCATTGATGATTTGTGGTTCAAACGGATCTGTCTCCCATCCTGTCCCCACTGGAACAACGTCCACGTGACCTAAAACTCCAAGAGTTTCTTTAAAGTCAGGATTTGGTGCAAATTCGATATGCCCTGCTAAGTTACCAACTTGTTTTGTTGTGAAACCATCACGTTCACCGATTGCCAAGAAAGCTTCTAGTGCTTCTTTAGGCCCAGGACCTACAGGCGCTTCCTCTGTCGCTTTTAAATCATCACGTACACTGTCAATACGTAATAATGTAAATAAATCTTTTAATAAATCTTCTTTACGAAGTTCTACTTCTTTTTTCCAATCAATTGTCATCCAATCGCTCCAATCTCTATCAAGTAGATTCAATAGTCTTATCTTACCATTTTTACAAAGCGATGAAAAGCGGTTAAACACTTTCTAAAACAAATAAAAGCTTAGGATTTCTCCTAAGCTTTCGTTATTCATTGTTCATTAATGATTGTAGTTCTTCTTCGGTTAATGGTCTGCTCTCTCCTAACGTGAGACGCTCATCTAGATTGAGTGGCCCCATCGTGAGTCGCTCTAAATCTACAACGGTTTTCCCGCAAGCTTTGACCATTCGTTTCACCTGATGGAATTTTCCCTCTTTCAGGTGAATCTGAACAACCGATTCATCCTGCGTCGTTGAAAGAATATCCAAACGTGCAGGCATGCACTCCATCCCATCCGATAACACAATGCCCCTCTCAAAAGCAGCGGCATCTTCAGGAGTCATCACCCCATCAACTCTTGCTTGGTAGATTTTTGTGACGTGTTTCTTCGGAGAAAGAAGACGGTGCGCCAACTCTCCATCATTGGTTAGAAGCAACAAACCATGAGTATCGATATCCAAACGACCTACCGGAAAGACCCCTTTTTTTAAATAGAGCGGATCGATTAAATCCAGAACCGTTTTATGAAGATTATCTTCTGTGGCACTGACGACTCCTTTAGGTTTATTCATCATAATATAAACAAATTCTTCATACTGAATTTTTTCACCATCGAATAAAATCTCATCCGTTTCAGGATTCACTTGAACTTTCCCATTCGTTACGACTTTCCCATTAACGGTAATTTTTTTTGACTTTAATAAAGATTTGACCTCGGAACGAGTTCCAAGGCCACAATCTGCTAAACATTTATCTATTCTCATTATTTCATCCTCAATTTACGACGAATGCCACCAATACGAGCGCCAAGCATTTCATCTGCTAATCGATTCTTCAGCGTAATCAGTCCGTATGTCGCTACTCCGACAAGACCAACTACAGCAACTGCAATTAAAGCACGTACTTTACCACCAATTGGCATGACTTGTTTAATTGCAAATAATGTAATCGCAGAAGTCACAGCCATTGCAAAAGAAGCAAGAAGCACTTGACCAAATTTCTTCAATACGTAATTCAAATCGAATCGAGTCAATCGAAGAACGTGGCGACACATATACAGTGTAGCTACAAAGAACGCAACCGAACTCGCAATTAACGGACCTGCTCCGCCAAGGAAGTACATCATCATTGGTTGCCATAGCAATTTAATAATCACTGTAAATCCTAAAGCTTTAATGGCGATGATATGTTGTTCCATCGATTGTAATATGTATGTGAACGTTACAAATAATCCTAAGAACACACACATGACGCATGAGACAACTAATAAATACGTTCCAGTTGGATCTGGTGAATAGAACACATTATATATTGGTTCCGATACAATCGCCATCCCGACAGAAGCTGGAATCATAATATACGCAAATAATCCAAGATTGTTCGCTATGACACGTTTGACTTCTTCACGGTCATTCACAGAATAATGAGCCGCAAGCAGTGGTAGTGCCGCTGTCGAAATACTCATTGCTAGAGAAATCACGATCATAATAATCTTATTCGCATTAAATCCAAACAAGGTGATGAGTTCTTTACCTTCTTCAAAAGAGTAAGTTGTAAAGATTGGCACGAAACGTTGGAAGGTTTCTTGGTCAATCAAACTGATGATTTGAATACTTGAAGTCACTAATACGAAAGGTAACGCCTCCCGCATTACTTCCAGAATAATCTTCCAGAAACTTAATGGACGTTCAGGACGACCCTCTTCCATTAATTCCATCATGCCTTTATGGTCGCGTAACATCTTATAAGCTAAGTATAAGAACGCAATGACCGCTCCGACAAAGGCCGCAAATGTAGAATGTGCTACAGCGATTACGAATCCGCCGTTTATAACACGCATCACAAAATACGTTAATCCTAACATATACAAGATACGGACTACTTGCTCCCATAATTGAGATTTCGCAGAAGCAGCCATCTCATTATATCCTTGATAGTATCCACGCATTAAGCTAAGCGGTGGAATAATGAGTACCGCTGGCGTTAGCGAACGGATAACCAAAATACTATCCGCAATCTCTTCAGGAGTAGCTCCTTTTGCAAACAGTGGCGCTGCAAAATACATTCCTGCCGCAAATACAAACCCTAAGAACGTCATAAAGAGCATTGTTCCTTTGAACAATCTCCAACTCGTCTTATAGTCTCTTCTTGCATGGTTGTCCGCTACGATTTTAGAAATTGCAACCGGAATTCCAGCTGTTGATATTTGTAATACTAATGCATAAATATTATAGGCGATAAAATATAAGTAGTTCGCATTATCTCGGTCGGCACCCATCCACATTCCCCAAGGAATGATATAGAGCGCTCCAAGTAATCTTGAGACGATATTCCCAATCGTTAACCAAGATGAACTTTCCAAGAGAATTTGTTGCGAATTTTTCTGATTTCGAATTTTATCACTTAGGCCTACATAAGGCTTTCTTTTAAACATATATTGATAAATCCTCTTTCTTAAATTATACCAACCATAAGAGTACATTATTTTAAAGTAAAATGCTAGCATTCTTATGAAACCTTAAGCAGTTACTAAACTTTGCATAAAAAAGAACCGAGCCATTAGCCCGATTCTTTTTATTGATTTGATTAGTCTAATAAACTTGTTTGTCCTTCTTCTTCCACTTCAACAGGAGCTGCCACTCCAATGCCATAGTGAGCACGAACTTTTTGGTTCAAGTCAGCAACGACTTCAGGATGGTCTGCCAAGTATGCTTTTGCATTCTCACGACCTTGACCAATCTTCTCGTCGTTATAAGCGTACCATGCACCACTCTTCTTCACGAAGTCAAGGTCTGCTGCCATGTCGAGTAATTCCCCAAGTTGAGAAATTCCTTCTCCGTACATGATATCCACAACAGCTGTTTTAAATGGTGGAGCCACTTTATTTTTAACAACTTTAATTTTAGTTTGGTTCCCTAAAATTTCCGTACCTTGTTTGATTTGATCTGCACGACGCACTTCTAAACGAACAGTCGCGTAGAATTTCAATGCACGTCCACCAGGCGTTGTTTCAGGATTTCCGAACATAACGCCCACTTTTTCACGAATTTGGTTGATAAAGATCGCGATTGTTTTTGTTTTGTTAATAGAACCTGATAACTTACGTAGTGCTTGAGACATTAAACGAGCTTGAAGCCCTACGTGTGATTGTCCCATGTCGCCATCGATTTCGGCACGCGGAACTAACGCAGCAACTGAGTCAACGATCACAATGTCAACTGCTCCTGATGATACTAACGCATCTGCAATTCCTAATCCTTGTTCCCCTGTATCTGGTTGAGATAATAGTAATTCATCAATGTTTACGCCTAAAGCTTTTGCGTATTCCGGATCTAGAGCATGCTCAGCATCGATAAACGCTGCTACTCCACCACGTTTTTGAACTTCTGCAACCGCATGAAGTGCAACGGTTGTTTTACCTGATGATTCTGGTCCGTATACTTCGATGATACGTCCACGTGGGAACCCACCTACGCCTAATGCGATATCTAATGCAAGAGACCCTGAAGATACTGTTTGGATTTGTGTATCTACTTTTTCTCCTAATTTCATTACGGCACCTTTACCGTAGCTCTTTTCAATTTTCTTTAACGCATCTTCCAATGCTCTTTGACGATTTTCATTTTCTGCCATGTTTTAATTCCTCCACGAATTTTAAGTCAAACTTATTGTACACTATGTTCTATTCCATGCGCAAGCAATATGCGAACATTTGTTCTTATTTTGTTCGAACTTGTTTTAATAAATATTTTCTGAGTAAATTCCATCCATGTTGTACTGCGAATTCACGATTATCGTTACGATTACGTGCAAGGTGTAATTCAAGAACTTCTACGTCTGTCCTGGAAGCTAATGCGACGAAAATCGTTCCGACTTCTTTTCCTTCCATTTCACTTGGCCCTGCAACTCCCGTAAATGAAATGCCTAAATCACTTTGATAATGGAGTCTTGCTTGTTCCGCCATGGCCTTGGCACATTCTGCACTAACCATTCCGTATTGTTCCAGCAAGGTACTATCGATTCCTAGTTGCGTTTCTTTCGCTTCTCTTTGATAAGCGACTGTTCCTCCTTGGAAGTAGGATGAGCTTCCTTCAAAGGCAACGACACTTGCTGCAAACAATCCTCCTGTCAAACTTTCGGCAGAGGCAATCGTGAGTCCAGATTCTTTTAGTAAACCGACCGTCACTTCTTGTAATGTATTGTGGTCCCCGTATCCATAGAAAAATTCTCCTACTTGCGATTGGATAAGTAGTTCCATTCCATCCAGAAGATCTCTGCACTCTTCTTCTGTTTCCCCATTGGCCGTTAAACGAAGCATTACTTCAAATTTACCAGCATATGGTGCAATCGTCGGATTTGTTTGTTCTTCAATTAGATTTTCTAAAATGGTTACTAAGCGTGATTCTCCAATTCCAAAGAATCGTAAATAACGTGATTCGAATAAATCCACTTTGCCCACTTTCTTACGTAAGAAAGGCAACACTTCTTTTTGCATCATCATTTTCAATTCATTTGGTGGTCCAGGTAAGACAATGAATTGTCGTCCATCTTTTTCAAAACCGCACCCTACTGCAAGTCCGTTATGATTTTTAAAAACCGTTCCACCTTCAAAGGCTAATGCCTGTCTACGATTATTTTCACTCATATCCCTATGAGAACGCACATGAAACTCAATCACTTTTTGAAGAGCTTTTTCATCTTCAACTAGTGGCACTTCTAAAAAGCGCGCCAATACTTGCTTAGTTATATCATCTGTTGTTGGCCCAAGTCCGCCAGAGAGAATAATCAACTCACTTCTTGAAGCGGCTAATTCAATTGCTTCAACCATTCTTTCTTCATTATCACCAACCACTTGTTGATAGTAAGTTGGAATCGAATTTTTTGCCAATTCTTGAGCTAAATACGCGCTATTCGTATTTACAATTTGACCCATAAGTAGTTCAGTTCCGACTGCTATAATTTCCGCATTCATTTTTTCGCCTTCCTTACACTCTTTTTCGTAAAAATATAAAGCCCAAAACAATAATGTTTCAGGCTTCATTAGTTATTCTGTTTTAGTAAATGAATCCGCAAATACATGTCGATTCTTTACAAAATAATCCAAACCTGAATAGATTGTAAATACTAAGCAACTATATAATAAGATTTGTCCAATTGGAACTCCAATTGGCTTAAAGAACAAATCATCCGTCAACAGAAAAATAATCGCCAACATTTGAGTAGCAGTTTTCACTTTTCCTGGCCAGGCCGCAGCCATAACTTCTCCATCAGTTACTAGTAATAGTCGTAGACCAGTTACTGCTAATTCACGACAGACAATGATACTAACCACCCATGCAGGAGCTAAACTAAATGAAACAAGCATGATGAAAGCTGTCATCACTAACATTTTATCTGCTAAAGGATCTGCAAACTTCCCAAAGTTTGTTACTAATTTGTATTTGCGAGCTAAATAGCCATCAAGATAATCTGTAAAACTAGCTACCGCGAAAATAATCATTGCCAAGAAGTGTACAAGGTTTATTTGTGAACCTAAAAGATTCATCGTACCGAACGCTTCACTTGGCAAACTCATGAGAACGATAAATACCGGGATCATGAAAATTCTCATTACGGTTAATTTATTTGGTAAATTCACTGAGTTTCTCCTATTGTACTGTAATATAAATTCTATTTGCAGTTGAACCTTCTGGAATTTTTAGTTCAACTCCTCCAACGGTAATCGTTCCTAAAGGTGTATAACCAAAATCCATACGAATGGTAGTTGTTCCTTCTGGAATAGAACCAGAAACTGTTTGCCCAGTACTTGGTACTCCATCAGCGACAACTGTTCCATCTGCAGAGATTTGAGCCCAAAGATCTGTTCTTGCTTGGTTCAACACTTTAACCTCTAGAGGGAATTTACTTACTTGAGCAGTATAGTATAAAGCATTCCCATTCGCGTATGAGTAATTTACACTAGTAACTTCGGGAGCTTTTGTTGTTGTAGTAGCAACCGTGGTTTCTTGTACAGCACTTTGCTGAGTCGTTACTTGTGTGGTAACCTGATTATTTCTTTGACTACGAGTGTTTAAAACCGCTTGTCCAATTGCAAAAATAATCGCTACTATGAACATTCCCAATAAAATTGTAGGGAAATAATTCTTTAAAGTATCTGATATTGAAGACCATTTACTCTTATTCTTATTTAAACGTGTACGATTACTTGTTACTGAAACCGAAGTAGCTGTAGAAGTCGTTGTTTTAACAGTTGCTTGTGGAATTTCTGATGCATGTTCTTCTAATAAAGCTGCTCCGTCTAAACCAACTGTGTCCGCAATCTGTTTAATGAACGCACGTGTATAAAAAGCACCTGGCATCAAGTCAAAGTCATTATCTTCAATTGCAATTAAATAACGTTTTTGAATTTTTGTAATTTGTTGCAAGTCATCAAGAGTGTATCCTTTTAATTGCCTTGCACTTTTTAAAATTTCTCCGATTGTTTGTGTCATCATTTCACCATCTTTTCATTTTCTCATTGAAAAGTATACCATATCTTGAAAATGAAAAAAACAAAAGAAGTTGCTATCTAGCGTTTGGTTTATTTTACAAACTGAATAATTAGTGTATCTTCTTTCGTGTGGCCATTTGGAAGGTATGCCTTTAATATAAATTGATGTGCTTTCTCGTTCCATTCTACCCTCACTGTGCCATTAGAAAATTGAATATTATCCGGAAAAGTCATTTCATCCCCTTTAAAAGAAAGCCTTTGACGCACTTTTTGACTCGCCATCTCGAGCAATAAATCCATTCGATACCCATCTTCTAGAAGGCGATATTCAAGAGTGTTATGGGCATGAATTTTTAATAGAGCAATGATGAGGAAACTAGCAATAGCAAGGAGTGCTAAAAACTGAAAAAGTAATGTTCCTTTTCTTTTAGGGTTTATCATTTTTCTTTTCCTTTACCTCTTTCACTTTGATGTAAATAACACGATTCTTTGGTGCAAAATTTAATCGAAAAGTATTCCCTTGATTTAAAGTTAGTAACATCAGTAATCTGCTACCATTTCTTTGAATGGATAAGGAGCGAATGCCGTAGAGAAATGGTTGGTGTCCTCCACTTCCTCCTGATCCTTTATAAATCTTCCCTCCGTCCCTCCAACTAGAAACTAATGTAATCACCTCTGTTTTCTCAGATGTCATGTTTTCAAAATATGCAATATAAGGATTGTAGCCGTTAAATGACTTCAGTCTATATCCAGCATAATTATAATTCATCTGTTGTACTGCTACATGCCATTTAATATCATCAGGAACATTGAGTCGATCTTTGATTTTTAAAAACGCTGTGCAAAGTCCCATAAATGCCACTAAACTAATAGAGATAATGACAAGAGCCAAGAGGTGTTCAATGAGAAGAAATCCGGACCTTTTTCTCGGTAATTGCATTGATGTGGAACACCTCCTTATGTTCTCCACAAGATACTGTTACTATTGTTGGCGAGCCTGTTGAATTTAGCTTTTCTAGTGTAACTTTTTTCATCTTTTGGAACTCTTCATTTGGCAATTTATCAATAGTTGTAGGATAAGTAGCGCTAGCTTGTAAATCCATTAGCTGTGTCGATGCTGCATCCAAAAAGCATCCTTTTAGTTGTTGCCGGCGGTACAGTTGCCCTACCGTAAAACTAATTAAGGAGACAATAACCGATAAAACCATCAGCCCTATTAACGCTTCAAGCAATACATATCCTCTACTTGTCGGTAATTTCAACATGATACTTAGCCTCCCCTAATTGAAAAACATAAGTGTATCTGCGATTCTGTCCATCAAAAGTCACGGATGAAAACTGACTTACATTCCCACTATAAGGTTTGAAACTATACGTTTGAATTGAATAACTCTTCATTGTATCTGGAAAATGAATCTTCTTATCCAGTTCTCTTGCTCCATGACAATTTAATTCCACTAGGCCGCCTAAAACTGTCACAAATGAACCTTTGCCCGTTGAAATAGCTGTAATCTGTGCTGTATCCATTACTTGCTCAAACTCTCTAAGAAATACTTCTTCCTTCCAATTTACATAGGAACGACTAATCAAAGGTGGTGTCAGTATCATTAAGAAACAAGCAATCGCCAGCGATATTAAGCATTCAACGAGTGTAAATGCTCTTAGTTTCATTTTTTCTTATCAGCTGGAACATTATTATAGGCTTTTAGCTGATTATCATCGATAAAACCTTCTTCTTTTAATTTCTGAACATCTGGAACTTCCTTTGTGTTTTTTTCAAACATATACGCTTCTTGTTGCGTCTTAATGACTTTTACAATCGCATCATCTGCTTTGTTTTGAGCAGTTTCCCTTTGTTTAGCAATATTCGGAATAATCAGTAGCATCATCAAGCCAATAATAAAAAGACACACGAGCAATTCGATTAATGTGAAACCTTTTTTCTTTGTTTTCATTTTCATTTTAATTTCCTCCAATCATTGTTAATGTCGGTAGTAATAAGATGAGATACATGGAAACGATGAGAAACCCAATTCCCATCAGGAGTATCGGTTGTATCCATTTGATTTTCTTTTCGATTCCTTTGGAAAATTCTTCAAGCATTTGATCTGCGTATACCTTTAGTTGAACATCCAACTGTCTAGTCTTCTCTCCTTCTAATACAAGCCAAATAAATTCTTTTCGAAATAGTCCTATTTTCTCAAGCGCACCCGAGAAAGATTCTCCTCGGACTAGTTCTTGTTCAATTTTTTCAGCAAGAATTTTTGAAAGGTTACTCGTTCCGTCCTTCTTCATTTCCGTAACCATAGTTAGAAGAGATTGCCCATTCCCTAAAAAATAAGAAAATTCTCTTGCATACAAAAAAGTGACATATTGTTGAACACTCTGTCCAACAATCGGGAAATGAATCAGACTTAGAAATTGATGATACGAATCCTTTTGTTTCCAAAAAGAATAAATAAGAAAAGAGAGAATCATTCCAACCCCAAGAATAACGAGTGAAATTTGCGGTAAATTTTGGAACCCTAGCCATATCCAATATAGAAATCCACTCTGCTTTAATTGTTCCTCTTGAATCATACTTCCTAACTGATCGAGTAATAATACTCGGATACAAAGAATCATCCCAATCACAAAGATAAAAAGAAAGGCTGGATAAATCATTGTTTGATGCATTTTTTTCTTTTGCTTTAGCTTACGGATTAAAAAATCTCCAATAGAATCACAAGCTGTCTCGAAGCTTCCAAATTGCATCGATAAATAAATTTGAGAAGTATGAGTTTCTGAAAAGCCAACCTCTCTTAAACATTGATCAAACCGATGTCCTTCACTCAACAATTTTCTCATCTGTTCTATCTGACTTTTCTGTGCATCAAATAAATACTCTAAAAATTTTAAGGACTCATCTAAACTAAATCCTTCTTGTAATAGATGAGACAATTGAAGCATGAATCTAGCTTGTATGTCCGCTTTCCATTTCTTAGATAATTTGATAGGTTTCGTAAGTTTTTTCAGTAATATATCCCAATGCATAAGCCTTTCTTAACACCCTATTAAAAGGATGAATCCTTTCTTCGTCTCTTTCGAACTGATTCTTGTTTAAAAAGTTCGAAATGTTACGATTCGTTTCAATTTCAAAAACCGTTCCTCTTTTTTCTCCGTTCGCTAAGTGATTGCAATAGATTTGGCATTCTTGCTGACACAGAGCGCAGTATCTTGGAAGTAAACGCTGTGAACAAATTGCGATAATCGTTTGTTCTAACATCGTCTTACTAACTCCAAGTTCTATTAGTCTAGAGATGACACCATTACAATCTTTAGCATGCACCGTCGCTAAAATTAGATGCCCTGTTAAAGCAGCACGAATAGCCATTTTTGCGGTCATTTCATCTCTGATTTCCCCAATGAGAAGAATATCAGGATGATGTCTTAAACAGCTTTTAATTAAAAGTTCGTAAGTAATCCCCGCTTTTTCATTAATTTCCGTTTGAAGAAACATAGGTTCATGATATTCAACTGGATCTTCCATTGTAATGACCTGTAACGTCTTTTCATTCATTCTTCCTCTAAGTAAGGAATACATGGTACTTGTTTTTCCAGAACTAACAGGACCAGAAAAAAGAATTAATCCACTTTTATATCTAAGAAACTGTTCTAATAATCTCCAATCCTTTGGGAAGTAGGTTGTCGCTTGGATAGAAGTATTCTCTTTTTTGGAACGATGTAATAGTCGAATAACCATTGATTCCTTTTGCTTAAAATTGGTAATAATAGATAATCGTAACTCAATGATTTGATGAACTGAGAATTCAAAAGTCAGTGACCCACTTTGAGGTCGTCTTCTCTCCCCAACATCCATCCCAGCTTGGTATTTCAAATATGAAATAAACTGTTCAGCAATCTTCGTTGAAACTTTCCTTAGTTCTTTTAAACCATTAACATCTCTTAGATAAAATACATACTCCTCTCCAATGGGCAATAAATGAATATCATCCAACTGGTGGGAAATAGCTTGTTTAAAGATTTCCTCGGCTAATTCATTCATTTCCATATCTCTTCCTCCACTCTTTGACTAGTCATAATGAGCTATGAAAAATGAAATGAAAAAGCCTCTCAAAATAAAAAAACGTTGAAGAAAATCTTCAACGTTTTTCTCTCTATTTAATTTTTTTCAAAGTTCCTAAACCGACTCCAAACATCGCACCTAATGCATCAATAAAAACATCTTGAATCAAAGGAGTTCTTCCAGGTGTGATTCCTTGATGGAATTCATCAGTAATTGCGTATAAAACGGTTATAAAGAAAGCTAGAAATTGAGGGAATCCTTTCTTTCGAACATGAACACTTAATCCTCTTGTCCATTGGTAGCCAATGAAAAAGTAAGCTAAAAAATGGGTTATTTTACGAATAAAAAATTCAACGAATTGAGCATAACCTAATGAAGGAATACTAATCGTTTGTCCCGCATATTCAAACTTAATCTTTGAAAGCAATTCTGAAAATGGTTGAGAGGGTAATCCTTTTTGAATCGTCGCTACTAAGGATTGATCTTTGTAGGGCATACTAGAACTAACAAATATTAGAACCATCGCTGCAATTGCTAAAGTAATCGCAATTGTTCCTTTAGTTTTTTTAGACATAAAACCTCTCCTTCTCTTAAACTTTCTCCATTATGAAAGACACTCTCCTTGAAGTCAAGTTTATTTTAAAAATCTTAAATTCGACAAATATTAACTAAAAAATAGATAAATATTCATATTGACGCCCAAAAATGAAAGCGTTACAATAAAATAAAAACCGTTTTAGGGAGGGTCATACAATGGAACGTTATACGCAGGATTTAAGTTTGTTAGTGAAACAAATTGAATTGCTTGAGGAGTAACAACAAAAACAGTATTTTTTCTATAATTTATTTTCTCCAGATCCTAATCCTTATAATAAGGCATTTGAAGAAATTATTGAGTATTTAATTAGTTCTAGTGAAGCTACTTTTTTAATCCATCATTTTGAAGATTTTTCTCATACTCTTTCTATCCAGCAACAAAAGCAATTTCAAAAATTGAATGATTATTATCTTCGTCATCAGTTTTCTACCCACTGTTTTCATAAGCCTTATTCTGAGGCTTTGTACACATTAACCGCAATGTGGATTAAAGGCCTTCGTGGAGAAAGCATCATTAATTTATTCCCTCACCTCAATCTTCTAAGAGAATTTTTCCATTTAAAATATCAAAAACAATTAAACATGAATGAAGTCAAATATATGGATGTTCTCAAATCCATATATGGAGTAGAACTTACTGAATTTTATTATCAGCATATTAAAGAAAGTAAAGCTTCATTTTTACGTTTATATAGAGATTATATAGAAACCTTTCCAAGCGAATACATTCCAATTCAACATTTACATTTGAGTAAAGAGGAAACTATGTCTGTGTTATACGATATTATCCGTATTGCACAATCCGTTATCTCGAAACAAAGCATCCTTATTAATTTTGGTCCAAATCCTTTCCCAACCATCTACCAAAATGAAGAGACGATTTATCTTAATCTAGGAATATTTACAGACTTTGTAAGTGCACTAAACCAATGTCTAAAATTACTAGGTGAAGTTTTTATATTAGATTATAATCATTCAGCAATAACAGATGATAAAAGTGAAGCAGAACAAAGATTTATGAAACACTCTATCATTGGCTTTTGTACACTTCTCCCCTTATTAACAGATAGTCTTACAAAAGTAATCGTCAATAGAATTTTCCCAGATAATAAAGGAGATTCTGCCTTCCTTGAAAAGATTCATGAAGAACTGACTTTCCATTACTTTAAAACAAACAAAATCAATAATAGTATCGAAAGTTATCAACCCCTCCAAGAAATGCTAAAATATTTCATCGAACTAGAAATTGAAGAAGAATGGTTTGATAAAAAATTTGATTCCCTCGATTTATCTCATCAATGGAATTTGCGCATTGAACAATATTTAAACAAAACTCCTCATTCTCATGTCGAGGGAGTTTTAAGACACTCCAATTGGACTAAAGGAGAAATTGGAGTTGCGTTTGGAAAATTATCTGGTTATTTTTCTATATTTTGTAGTGGTTTACCAAAAGAACCTTATGACCATCCTTTTTCAGAGTTTTTAGAACATTTTTCTGGCGGTAAACTTCGTTGGTGGAGACCAAACTATCAATTATACAGTAAGCTAAAAATGAACGAGGAATCCTATAAATGCTGCTGGGTATTTTTTAAACAAAAGATTAATCATTTTAGATAAAAATAATACCACATCAACTTATTTGTTGATGTGGTATTGTTTTTACAATCCTTTAAATTTTTTTGGACGATCTGTAGGGATTTTCGTAGCAGCATGTTTTTGTAACCAAACAATATGATACCATCGATTAAATTTGCAACCACAATTTTCAAAACGTCCACATTCTTTAAAGCCTAAATATTGGTGATAAGATAAGCTATTATTAGTTAAATACTCATCCTCTACTTCTGGCACCGCCACACAAGCGTATATGTTTTGATAGCCTAATTTCAATAATTGTTTTTCAAGTTCTGTATATAATAACTTTCCAAAACCTTTTCTTTGATGTTCTAGGCTGATATAAATACTAACCTCTGTTGACCAGTCAAATGCTGCCCTTTGAGAAAATCTCCCAGCATATGCATAACCAACAATCTCTTTCTCCTCCTCTAAGACTAAATAAGGAAAAGCCCCCAATGTTTTAGCAATACGCTCTTGAAATTCCTCTACACTAGGAACTACTTCTTCAAACGTTATGGCCGTATTTAAGACATATGGTGCATAAATTTCTTGAATATAACGAGCATCCTCTACTGTTGCAACTCTTATATTTGTATTACCCATTCACTGTTACTAATTCCACAGGAGGAACATTGGCTCCTTGTAGTAATTTTTGAATAGGACATACACGTTCAGCAGCCTCTAGAATTTCTTTAGCTAATTTTTCTTCCCTTGTTGGCATTAAAACTCGGACTGAAGGTAAGAATAAATACCCTTCTCCAACAGGATCTTTTGTTAAATCCACTTTCACTTCGACTCTACATTGATGTTCTAAATTCAAACCTTTTTCAACAATACCAATGGAAGCATTTAGACAAGTAGCATAAGCCAGTGCAAATAATTGCTCAGGATTGGTTCCTTTTTTTTCGCTTAAAGGAGATGAAATTTCGACTTCCCAATTTTTATCACCATTTCCCTCAATAAATGATTTCCCATTTAACGCATCCACGTTCACAGCTGTTGTAGTATAAATAATTTTTTCCATAAAATCACCCCTAATGTTTTTATGATTGAAGAATAGCACATTTGTAACAAAAAAAGCTATCATAACAACTTGTTACGATAGCTCTTTTGGGGTTATAACCATTCTCTATATTTTTTTATATATGCTTTTTTAACAACCGTTACGAGGAACATGTATCCTGCGATAATGAGAATTAATGCAAGGAAGTATAGCCCGTTTAGCGGTGCAAGCTTTAATGGTGCTGCTAGTTTTGTGTAAGGAAGAACCGTTACAACAAATAAAGCGAATAAAGAAGTCACTAGCAATGAGAACGCTGGTTTTGATTGTACAAATGGTAGTTTTGGCGAACGTAACATATAAATCACCATTGTTTGTGACCACATAGATTCAATGAACCAACCTGTTTGGAAAACCATCAAGAAGAATGCTGGATTCGTAGATGACGCATAACTGCTTCCAGTAATCATTGGTGCAATTCCAAAGAACATCACTGCAAAAGTAATGATGTCGAAGATAGAACTGGTTGGTCCAAACCAAGCCATAAATCGTGTGATAGAGCTTGCTGTCCATGCGCGTGGTTGTTTTAAGAAATCTGCGTCAACATTATCAAACGGTAATGCCACACAGCTTAAATCATAGATTAAGTTCAATACAATTAAGTGAACTGGTGCCATTGGTAAAAATGGTAAGAAAATACTTGCGAACAATACAGAGAAGATATTTCCGAAGTTTGATGAAACGGTCATCTTAATGTATTTTGTCATGTTCGCATAGACTTTACGACCTTCAATCAATCCTTTTTCAAGAACGAGTAAGTCCTTATCTAATAGAACAACATCTGCGACTTCTTTGGCAATATCCACGGCACTATCCACAGAAATTCCAACGTCAGCCACTTTTAGGGATGGAGCATCATTGATACCGTCTCCCATATAGCCAATCTTGTGACCTTTGCCTTTTAGTAAATGAATAATGCGTGCCTTTTGTTCTGGAGATAGTTTTGCAAAAATGGTTGTTTCTTCAGCAACTGCTGCTAACTCTTCATCGCTCATATTTTCGATTTCTGTACCAAGTAAGACTTTATCCACCGGTAGTCCTACTTTTTCACAGACCGTTAGCGTTACTTTTTCATTATCACCTGTAAGAATCTTCGTCGTTACGCCATGCTCTTTCAACGCTTGAATCGCTGGTGCTGCAGAAGGTTTTGGTGGATCAAGAAAGGCTAGGTATCCCATTAGAATCATATTCGATTCATCTTCCACTGTGAAGGAATAGCTAGTATCTTGATATTTCTTTTGACTCACCCCAAGGACGCGAAGTCCTTGTTCGTTTAAGCTGCTCACTGCTTCTAGGATGGATTCGCGAATTTCATCCGTAATTGGGTGAACCACATCTCCGTCTTTTACATGAGTAGAGATGCTAAGCATTTCTTCTAGTGCTCCTTTTGTTACGAGCACCGCTTCATCGTCTTCTTTCACGATAACGCTCATACGACGACGTTCGAAGTCAAATGGCAACTCATCAATCTTTTGGTAACGTGTTGCTAAATTTTGTAGATCTTCGTGTTCGTCGGCTTCTTTTTCTGTACGTGTAATGATGGCACGGTCTAATAAGTTTTTAAGTCCTGTTTGGAAGTAGCTGTTTAAATACGCAATTTTCAATACGCCCATATCTAGATTTGCGTGAATATCTAATGGGTATTCAAGAATAATTTCATCTTGTGTGAGCGTACCTGTTTTATCAGTACAGAGAATATCGATAGCCCCTAAATCTTGAATGGCATTTAATTTTTTAATAATGACTTTTTCTTTGGCCATGATCACTGCCCCTTTTGCAAGGCTGGCTGTAATAATCATTGGCAACATTTCTGGAGTTAATCCCACGGCAACACTTAAGGCAAATACCCCTGCTTCTAACCAGTCGCCGTCTGTTAATCCGTTAATCAAGAATACAACTGGTACTAAGACAAGCATTAAGCGAATCAAGAGCCATGAGATTTTATTCATTTCTTTCTCGAAACTTGTTTGTTCTTCGAAAGTATTAAGTGTTTTTTCGATACGACCAATCATCGTATCATTCCCTGTGACTAAAATAACTGCTAAAGCACTACCGCTGACAACGTTTGAGCCCATAAACACAAATCGTTCGCTCTCGAGTGCTTGTTTTTTCTTTTCTTCTTCATCTGGAACCCAGATTGATTTTTTCTCAACAGATTCACTTTCACCAGTCAAGCTGGATTGTTGGATAAAGAAGTCACGTGTTTCTAATAATAATGCATCCGCTGGTAACATGTCCCCAGCGCTTAATTTAATAATATCTCCAACTACTAAATCTTCAATCGGAACTTCCATCTGTTCGCCATCTCGAATAACCGTTGCTGTATTGACGATTAGACTAGATAAGTTACTAGCCGCCTTGTCACTTTTCATTTCTTGCACAAATCGAATCGTTCCTGACACAGCCACGAGCACCACGATAATGATGGAAGTTGTTGGGTCTGCTTCACCTGGTTTTGCTAGAATCACATTCGTGAATAATGAGATTACCGCAATCACTAATAGAATTACCGTAAATGGATTGATAATAGACTCATAAATCTTTTTCCAAATTGAATCTTCTTTAGCCTTTGTAATTTTGTTTTCTCCATATGTTTCACGGAGTGTTTCTACTTGTTCTTCAGTGAGTCCTTTTACAGATGTGCCTAACGCTTCTAGGACCTCTGCCATTGGACTCATTAGTGCTAAATCGAATCTTTCTTTTGCTGTTTTCATAGTCTTCACCTCGTTTTTAATTTAGGCGAAGCTCCGGGTGATCATCGCACTCTTCCCTTCGCTCTTTGATTTTTTTCGTTCGACTCTCCGGTCCTGGCATATGATCACCCTCTTTCTAGAAATTTTAGGCAAATGAAAAAGCACCTTGTCACAGCTTAGACGCGACAAGATGCTTACTAAATAAACAATTCTTATATTCTCGTCCAAGCTTTAACATCATGGAGCGATGAAATGACATTAGTCTCTGCCTTCACGACAGAGGCTGCTGACCAACGAATAGTGTCTCCACTATTTTGCGGTAGTCATCCGTATCTCCATGGTAGTCTCACCTACCGATTTACTATATTCAAGGTAACATTAAAAATGCTATTTGTCAAAGAAACGATTTCAAAAAACATGTATATTCGAACTTATTAGTAGTATAATGAAATAGAAATGGAGGGATTTCAATGAAGAAACTGATAGCATCATTCTTGATAGCTCTTACTTTAGGGGGCTGTTCACTTTTCCAAAAGAAAGAAGACTCGAACACAACAACTCAAACACAAACTCAATCCACAACTACTAGAACGTCCAGTACATCAACTACAAAACAAACCAAAACTAGTACTACAGCGGAACCTACTACTGTGGTTTCAACAACAATAGAACAAAAAGAAGCAACCGTACCAGTTCCAGAAACTGTATCTACTGAAAAAGTTGTTATCCCAGCGGAGCAACCAAAACCATCCTCAATGGATCTTCAAGCAATAAAACAAGGAGACTTCCGAAGCGTAGAGGGAACTTGGAGAAACTCAGCTGGTTGGGAAATTCACATCGACAAAGAAGGAAAAATTTCAAGTAGCCATGGTGATTTGAAAGTTGGAATTACTAAACAACAATACCAAGAAGGGCTTCTCAACTGGATTATGGTTCCGGAAAACAATGAGAATACTTTTGTTGGAGGTGCGGTATTCTCCTTCATTCCCCAAAATGTAGAATTGACTTATGGCTTACTTCCTGGTGAAAAAGATCAATCGGACATTTCAAAAGATCGTATTTTCGGGACACAAACAGTTACTGATGGCAAAACCGTTAAAAACATGATGTATTACAAAGTGGATTAATCTATATAGCACTGTATTCAACGAATGAATGCAGTGTTTTTTTAACACAGAGAAACGGATACCTCCTATTGGAAGTACCCGTTTTTTGTTATGGTTCACTTATAAATAAGATTTCTAGCAATCGTCCTCTTAATTCGTCATCTTCATGATGTAAGATATTAATGATTTCATTCGCATCTTTAGCATTGACTAATCGACGATATAAGTGTTCTTTCGTTTCGTATGGAAGGTGCGCATTCTTGAGTACTTGGAAGATCGCCTCGTTTCGATTTACCGTTTGTTTTTCGCCCACTGTAAACTCAACAGTCGCATTTTTATTTTCCAATTCAACGACAACATCTTGGCTTCCTTGAACATGAACACGGTGAATTCTGTTTACTGGAAGGATGCCTGTTTCCCCTTCAACAGTTAATTGGATAGTACCTAAATTCCAATCAACAGATAATGTCGTTACACAACGAGCGCCATCTAAGTCTTCCACCATATCAAATGAATGATGGGTTCCTGGGAAGACATACCAGTCGATAACTTCAGGTAAATCTACCCCCATATTCACACCAGAACCATCTAATGGAACAATCGCCCCTTCCTTGGCAAATACAGGAATTGATTCGATATCTCGATAAATATCAAGCACTACTTCTCCTGCATACTCTTTTCCCTTGAAGAAGTCGTACCATTTTCCTTCAGGGAACCATACTTGAACTTTTGCGGATTGGTAATCTTTGTTCATTGGTTCTGTGATTGGAGCAACCATTAACTCGCTACCGAAGAAGTATTGATTTGGCACACGGTAACTTTCTTCATTTTCAGGATAGAAATAGTACATCGGACTCACAAGTGGTGCGCCCTCTTCATGCGTTGCCACATTCATCGTGTAGAGATATGGAAGTAATTGGTGTCTTAGACGTAAATAATGCTTCATGATTTCTGCTGTATTCTTCGTAAAGAACCATGGTTCCTTACTATTAAATGGACTATTAGTACTATGAAGTCGTGTAATCGGACTAAAGACGCCATATTGTAACCAGCGAATTTGTAATTCTTCATCATAATAACCGCCCATATGTCCGCCAATATCATGACTCCACCAGCTATAACCAATATTAGACGCTGTTGATGTAAAATAAGGTTGGAATTTAAGAGACTCCCAAGTTATAAAAGCGTCTCCAGAAAATCCAACTGGATAACGATGGCTTCCTGGTCCAGCATAACGAGACAAGATTAATCCGCCATCTTTTCTCTTACAATTATCGACATAATGATAATGATTCAATAACCACAATGGATCTTGTACCCCTTGCGTTCCTTGTTGCCAGTCAATCCACCAGAAATCAACCCCTTGTTCTTCTAATGGATAATGAACATCTTTAAAGTAAGATTCTCTAAAACGTGGATCTGCAATATCAAAAATAGCAGCTTCTTCACTGGCTGCATCTAATCCTAGACGTTTTGCAACAGCTGGATACGCATCTTCATACGCTCGAATACCATCAGCTGGATGGACATTTAGAGAAAGTTTTAATTTCTTATCATGCAGTTTCTTTAATAATTTTTCCGGCTCTGGAATGAGTTCTCGGTTCCAAGAATATCCTGTCCACCCACTACCGAAGCGTTCTGGAATCTTCGTGATATGCCAGTCCATATCTAACACGCCCACCGCAAGCGGAACTTGTTCATCTTCAAAACGTTCAACGAGACTTAAATACTCGTCGGCAGTATACGCCCAATAACGACTCCACCAGTTTCCTAAGGCATAGCGTGGCAATAATGGAGTTGCACCTGTTAAATGATAAAAGTCTCTAATTGCTCCTCTATAGTCGTGACCATAAGCAAAGACGTAAAGGTCCACTTCGCTTTCTTTTTTGATAAAACCTTCTTTTTCGTCACTGATAAATCCATTCGAATCATCTAAAATGGCATAACCACTCTTACTAATAATACCATCTTCTAATTCTATAGCTCCGTTCGCTTGGTCAAGGGTTCTCGTTGTTCCTTTTAATGTTTCAATTGGTTCACCAAAGTACCATCGGCTTCCGAAAATAAAGAACTGACCCTTTAATGCAATAAATAGATTTTGATTATTGAATTCGCCTTTGTTATAGCGCAAACGGAAGAAGTTCGTATTAATATCTAATAACTCTGGTGTTTCTGTTGCTTCAACCTCTACCTCTCCAAAGTCTCTGTTTTGGATTAATTGCGTATGTCTATCTTCGAACTGCCCATTTTTTGAATATTCTAATCGAATGAGTTTATCTGTTAGAACGCTGATACGATAAAAATCTCCTTTAAAAATTTTCATCTTGTTTACCTCCATTGCTTAATTTATATGCCTTTTTAAACATTTTACTCGTTACTTTTACATTTAATAATGCCCAGATTGCAAATCCCCCAAAAGTGAAAACGTAAATTGCCGTCAATAATCTCTCCGGTGTATTCACACTCATGTACACTACAGCGCAGTTAAATAGAATCAATAGAATTGCTCGTAACGGATCTAAAATACAAACGAAAATGCTATTAATAACACTGGCTTTTAAACTATTTTCAAATAATCCGATATAGGGTAAGAGAATGGCAACGCCTAATATCACAAGCATTCCAACTGGCGCTAGAAGCAATAATCCATATCCATTCAAGAAGTTTGTATTCGAAAAAATACTGTAGTTCAAAAATAGTAGAACTCCAAGTAGCACGAGAGCTGCCCAAATGACAGTAGCTTGCTTAAAGTTGGATTTAAAAATGCGAAAATAATGATAAATAATATCTCCATCATCGCCCTTTAAAATCCGATGTAACATCGTATTTAGAGATGTCACAGATGCTCCCATCGTCACCAAAGGAATACTTGTGATAATAAATAATGTGTTCAATAGAATCAAATTGGTAATGAGCGTTAGCCCTCTAACGAGTGGCCCATCTATTCGAAATAGTTTTTGCAATGAAATCACCGTACCTATATGAGAAAAAGGAAGCGAGAAAGATTTTTCTTCAATCTCGCTCCCTCTACTCATTGTATTTTAAACGTTTCAGTTGGGGTATTAGTTAAATTGTGATTATTTAACTTCTTTTTGATAACGGTCATATGCGTCTTGTTGAATCTTGATGAATTCATCCAATCCCATATTTTTAAGATTTGCTAAGTAAGATTCCCATTCTGTTTCAATTCCGCCATCAACTACCCATTTAGAAGCTTGTTGTTTAACGTAAGAATTAATACTTACGTATAGAGAAGCTAATTGGTTAAGTTCTTCTTGAGAATAAGTTACATTAGGGTATGCTGGTAAAGCATATTGTTTTAATTCTTGGTCCATCTTCAATTTCAAACCGTCACCTTGAGTTTGGTCGATTTCAACACGATTGTTGATATCATCACTCACATACTTAGGTCCAAAGTCACGAAGAGAATTAATCCAAGCAAATTCATCGGCAGATTTACCGTCTTTTGGAGGTAATACTTTATATTTGTCGCCATCTTTTTCAGTACCAATTCCAAATGAACCATAGAAGTTTTGGATACTTGCATCATCAGTATAGAATTTATCGAACCATTGTAATAATTTAGCAGGGTCCTTAGCTTTTGTTGTCACTAACAATTCATTACGTCCATAGTTGTAGTGATCTGGGTCTGAAGAAACATACCCTTTTCCATCAGGACCTTTTATCGCTGGTAAAGGAACATATTCGCTTGCATGTAAGCCAAATGTAGCATCAGCAGTCCAACCACTTGAAACACCTACTCTAGATACTGATTTATCCATACGTTTTGCAACACTCATAGATGAATCTTCAGTGAAGATTTCAGGGTCAATTAACCCTTTCTTGTATGCTTCATGCATTGCTGCAATCCCTTGTTTATAACTTTCTTCTGTACGAAGATATACAGGTTTTCCATCTTTAACAGACATTTCATAAGTGTTATCTGCACCTAAGCGGTTATTAAATGGCATGATATAAGAAAATGTTGGGTCAAAGTTACCTGAACCAAATGGGATTTCGTCCGTTGGATCTCCATTACCGTTTGCGTCTTTATCTTTGAATTCTTGAAGAACTTTTACTAATTCATCATAAGTTTCAGGTACTTTTAACCCTAAATTATCAAGCCATTTTTTATTAATAAATAGTTGGTTTGCTACTGTCGGACGCATTGGTAACTTCTTAGGAAGACTATAAATATGTCCATCAGGAGATGTAATCATCGCTTTTAATCTTGGTTCTTTTTCCATTGCCTTCGTTAAATTAGGCATATTTTCTTTAATTAAATCTTCTAGAGGAATGAATAAAGATTGGTTTTGAGCAATTTCAGCATCCGTAAATGCGTTTGAACCTAAGAATGCATCAGGTAGGTCACCACTTGCAATTAAAACAGATTTTTTATCTGTCCAATCTGCTGCAATAAGAGTATCCCAGTTAATTTGAATACCAGCTTCTTTTGCAGAATCATCAATAAATCCTTTATGGTAATCTTCACCCCAGTCAGACCATCTAACTGTTGTAATTTTATAAGTATTCTGATCTGATTTTTCGTCATTCGACTTGGTTGTTGAATTTGAGCAAGCTGCTAGTCCAATAAGTGTAGCTGCTGCTAAAAACATATACTTCATTTTATTGATTTTCATAATATCTCTCCTATTCTTTTAGAGCACCAATCATAACACCTTGATTGAAATATTTTTGGACAAATGGATAAAGCAACATAATTGGAGCCGTTGAAATTACAATCGCTGCATATTTCATCATATCGGCTTTAATACGAAGCTCGGATGCAAGTTCCCCTGTTGCCTGAGATTGCATCATTTGATTACTAATTAATAATCGTCTTAAAATTAATTGCAATGGTTGCAATTCTTCTTTCGTTAAATAAATCAAAGCGTTGAACCAAGAGTTCCAAATACCAACTGCTGTCCATAAACCAATTACTGCAATAATAGCTTTTGATAAAGGAACCACGATTTTGAAGAAATAACGAATCGTTCCGCATCCATCAATTTGAGCGGCTTCCCACATTCCTTCTGGGATACTGTTATTGAAGAATGTTCTTGCAACGATGATGTTATAAGAAGATACTGCAAATGGAATCACCATTACCCAGAATGAATCGACAAGTCCTACACTCTTCACTGTTAAGTAGATTGGAATCAATCCACCTGAAACAAACATTGGAACAATGTAGAGAACGCTGATCCATTTTTTACCGAGTAGGTCACGTCTAGATAATGCGTATCCAGCAGGGATATTGATTAGTAGAGCAAATAAAGTCCCAACTACTGTATATAAAATCGTATTGAGATAACTTCTTAAGAACAGTGGTTGTTCAATTAACCGAAGGTATCCATCTAATTTCCATTCATGGGGAATGAACCATACTTTACCATTGGCTACATCAGCAGGATTACTAAAAGAAGCAATCACAACGAACCACAATGGGTATACGATTAATAATATTAACAAGATTGCAAAACCGTAAATCAATACGTCAAAAAACAAATCTGATTTTGATTTTCTTGAAACCTTAAACCATTTCACGGTAAGACCACCCTCCTTTTAAAATAGTCCTGTTTTGGTATATCGTTTAGAAAACCAATTGACAGATAAAAGAATGATTAAGTTGACTACAGTATTGAATAATCCGATTGCTGTAGAGTAACTGTATTGGAAGTTAATCATCCCAACTTTATATACGTAAGTCGAAATCACCTCACTTCCAGCTAAGTTCAATGGATTTTGTAATAGTAATACTTTTTCAAAACCGATACTCAATAAGCTACCGGCTCTTAAAATCAATAGAATCATTGCTGTTGGTAAAAGTAATGGCAAGTCAATGTTGAGAATCTTTTGTATACGACTAGCCCCGTCCATCGTAGCTGCTTCGTAATACGTTGGGTCGATGGCAGATAAAGCTGCTAAGTAAATAATGCTGTCCCACCCAATGTGTTGCCAAACATCACTCCATACATAAACGCCAGCAAAACTATCTGGTTTTGCTAATAAGTTCGGCATCGTCCATCCAAGTGATTTAAAGATATTAGCAAGTAACCCACTATTTGGTGATAAGAATAAAATGATCATCCCACACATAACCATTGTTGAAATAAAGTGCGGTAGATAGGTGGTTACTTGAAAGACCTTTTTGAATTTTCCTGTTCTTATTTGATTACATAAGAGCGCTAGTAAGATTGGTAATGGAAACCCCACGAGAATGCTATAAATTGAAATCTTTAATGTGTTCATCATCGTTGTTCCGAATTGAACTGATTTAAAGAATTGGGTGAAATATTTAAATCCTGCCCACGGGCTATTTAAAATTCCGTTAGCTGGTGAGTAATCTTTAAAAGCAATTACAAGCCCTAACATTGGGATATATGCAAACATTATAAGTAAAATAATTGAAGGAAATAGAAGCACATATAAAGGAATGTTGCTTTTTATTCTTCTTTTTTGTAATGTGGTTAAATCTTTCATAATTTCCCTCCTGTTTAAATATCTGTCATTATTTTATAAAATAAAACGCTTTCTTTATATCATTATTTCGATAAGAAGTATTCACTATTCAGACAATATTTCAAATATTTATATCACTTTTCCGACATCTTCTTAATTCATATCGTTTTTTGACAACTTTTGTGATAGTGTTATACTTGAGAAGTGAGGTAATAGTTATGAAACTACATAGTATTCTATCTAAAAGACATTCTTTTAAATTTTTCTTTCAAGTATTATTAGTCCTTCTTATCCTCATTACAGTGATTAGTCTCTTTGTCAGCAATGCCACAAGAGATTTTATTAAGAATCAAAATATTCAACAGTTGACGAGTTCTATTGAGATTTACGCCAATGGACTTAATGATGAAATGCGTTCCGTCGAACGCTTTTTGTATTCAACCATCACACACGATGAGGGATTAGAAGAGCTGAATGAGCCACAAAGTTACATGGATTATGAGCAAACCGTTAGAAAAGTACAGACAACTTTTAATGATTATGAATACCAACACGAAACGCATATGTCGTTTTTAGTAGCTACAGAAGGTACGCATCATTTTCTGAGTGCATCCACTCTCTATATTCCCTATCAAGATTACTTATATTTAAAAAACAATATCAATTCGTTTAGAAATAATACTGACGACCGTAAATGGCAACCCATTATTATTAATGATACGGAATACTTAATTAAAGTCGTTCATTATAAAGAGAAAACAATTATGGCAATTATCTCAGCAGATGACATTCTAACGCCACTTAGAAAACTAAATATCGGAAAAAAAGGACAAATATCATTAAAAGAGCCAAAGAATTTATCGCCTTCAACTCACTTGATTGAGGCTGATAGCGAACGGACTCAACTACCTTTTGATATTTATGTAGCAGTTGACTACACAGATGTATTTAAGAGCATCGTTCTTTTTGAAGTCTTGATCGCCATTGTTCCAATTCTCATTGCGATAGCTTCTCTTGTGTTGATTATATTCATTCGAAACAGAATGTTGAACCCGATTACACGTTTAACAGATCGTCTTTTACGCATCGATGAATCAACATCGATATATGACATTACTTCTTCTGAAGGGATTTTGGAAATCGATACTGCAAATGATAAATTGAGCCAAGTACTATTCGATATGCAAGAGTTAAAAATCCGTGAGTACCATGCTCAGTTGGAATTAAAAAAGGTCGAACTTAACTACTTAAAGAGTCAAATTCGCCCTCACTTTTATTTAAATATGCTCTCTATGATTCACAGTATGCTTCAAACGAAGAACTATAAAGAAATCGAAGAGTTAACTATTTTAACATCTGACTACTTACGATACCTCTTTATGGTGGATCAAGACTTCTCACCGCTCAAGAAAGAAATCCAACATATTAAAGACTACTTGGAGATTCAGCGCATTCGTTATGGGAATCATATCGATTTTGCGTTAACATTCGACGAAAGACTACACAATGCATTGGTCCCTTCTCTCTTACTTCAGACATTTGTTGAGAATACGATTAAGCACGGTTTCTCTTTCCAAGATGGAATCGTCATTAACCTTTCTCTTCAAAAACGAATAGTTGATGAGAAGCCTTATATTGAGATTTGTGTTAAAGACAATGGCCCAGGATTCTCGAGGGAAATTCTAAGCAAACTTAAAAATATGGAATCATTAATATCTGAAGACGGACACCATATTGGGATTACAAACGCGATTGAACGACTCAATCTTTTATATTCGAATGATTATACAATTACGTTTGAAAATAACGACACAAGCGGTGCCAGAATTGATGTTCTAGTTCCTTATAAAGAGTTGAAAGGAGATTCTAATGAATATACTACTCGTTGATGATGACTGTTTTATCATCGAAGCGTTACGTGAAAAAATCCGTTGGGATCGATTAAAAATCAATAACGTCTATGTGGCTAACAGTCTCTCTCAGGCTCAAGCAATCATTAAAGAAAATCCTATTCACCTAATGATTAGCGATATTGAGATGCCTCAAGGAAGTGGTCTTGAACTGCTCTCTTGGGTGAGAAATGAAAATTACGATATCAAAACTATTTTTTTAACGAACTATGCAGATTTCAACTACGCACAAAAAGCAATTGAATTGCAAAGTTTTGAATACTACTTAAAACCGATTAACTTCGAAAAATTAGAGTTTATTATTCAAAAAGCACTTGATAAGATTACAGAGCAGCGTCCACAGGCCTCACACGAAACTGCGTTCCAAACTGAAAACAATTTCTGGTTTGAATATTTAAGAAAACCACGCATTCACCGTCTGGAAGAACTGCAATCTGAACTTCTAAAGCGGAATTTAAATTTAAAGGAACATCAGTATTTTCTAACAGGCGTGATTACATTAAATATTAGTGAGGCAGATTACGCTCCGGAAATCCCATCATGGACCTCTCAATTAAGAAAGGTATTACAAGCCTTTTCTAATGAGAGGTATCAACTAGCAAGCATGTTTAAGATGGAAGGTCTTGTCGACCATTACGTTTGCTTCTTTAGAGTGGATAGTTCTATCAATAGTGAGGAATTTGCAAGAAAAATCCAACAAGAAATTCTGAATAAATTACATCGCAATTCAATTTTAACGTTCAAAAGTTGCTTCCAATGTAAAACTATTTTACAAGAGGTTAAAGAACTCTACTCAGCAACAGGGCAACAAGTTCCTTATTGGAATACTATTATCCCAGTTTCTTCTGACGTTGACGTTTTACAGAAAAAAGAAGTTGCAATCAACTCCATCACCTTCTCGGATTCATTAGACGAATCCGAATTAACAAAGAGTCTCTTACACTATATTTCAAACGGAATGATACCAAAAGTCATCTTACAAAAGTTATATCTGGACTGGACGCAACAAATCGGGATTTACTTAGACCAAAACGGGATTTCAGCACATAAGCTATTTCAAAATGCTCAGCATGATTTTCTATTCCAAAGAAAATTTCATTCGATTGAATCTTTTGGGGAATACTTCACTTACTATTGGTCTCATGCGAGAAATTTCGTAACAGATGCAGAGAATCAAAAAAATAGCATCCAACGTATCATCGAATATATCGACCATCACTACAAAGAAGACTTAAGCCGAAGCACTTTGGCTGATATGGTTTATCTTAGCGCGGATCACCTAGCTCGAATCTTTAAGAAAGAAACAGGTGAAACTTTGGTCAAATATATTACGGATAAACGCATCAATGCTTCTAAAGAATTACTATCAGAAACGAAAACGCCTATTGCACAAGTAGCCTCTGAAGTCGGATATGATAATTACTCTTATTTCACGAAAATCTTTAAAGAGAAAATTGGTGTTTCTCCTGGGGACTACAGAAAACAGCATACAGATTAAATAATAAAAAAGAGCTAGTTCAAATTGATATGTACCCAGATTCCTGGACACATTAA
>NZ_KV786434.1:0-511 GCF_001806915.1 Granulicatella sp. HMSC30F09
TGTAAGATTTTCTATCTCGTACAACATCGACCAGCTTGTGTGTAGTGCTATCACAAATAATGAAACTCATATTACTATCGGAAGATTTAACGGATTTAAATTCATCAAAACACAAATGCTCAGGTAAATCATGTAATGGTTTAATTGTTAATAATCGTGCTGTATCATCTATGATACGTCTTACAGTATGAACTGAAACATTTGTTTCTTTTGCGATATATGTTTCAGATACTGTTTCACTTATCTTTGATTTAATTTCATTTTTTAAACGTTTCGAAATATGACAATGTTTTTCTACGATTCGACTAGTATCTGCGGTAAATGAAGAACCACATTCTCTGCAGAGAAATCTCTGCTTTCGTAAATTTAAGTAGGCCGGTAGGCCTGAAACAGAACAGAGAGTGATACGAGAAGTTTTCGTCCCGTTTTTAACGATATTGTTATTTTGGCTTACACATCCACAAACGGCACAAAATTCAGGTTTATGCGTATATGTAGCTGAATAAAATAA